>CANGTN010000032.1 GCA_947456805.1 Chitinophagaceae bacterium
ATTTAGGTAAATTACTGGGTATTCAATTGTTACAAAGTGGTCGCTTTGATAGTGTTGATGTTTTAATTCCATTACCGCTCAATCCCAAAAGAGAAGCAAAACGTGGCTACAATCAAGCAGAAATGATTTGCAGAGGCATTAGTGAAGTAATGAATATTACAATAGAAAAAAAGGCTGTACAAAGAAGTGTATTTACACAAACACAAACCAATCAAAATCGTATCAGCAGATGGCAAAATATGGATGGTGTTTTTACAATTAATAATATTGCAGCTTTGCAAAATAAACATGTACTTTTAGTTGACGACATTGTCACAACCGGCGCAACACTGGAAGCCTGTGGCAATAGGATTATCAAAAACTGCAATGCTGTATTAAGTATTGCAACTGTTGCTGTAACCAGTTAAATTCTTTCTTACATTTACTATATGAGAAAAAGTATTTGGGCATTAGGTATCATTGTCATTTTTTTTGCTTGCAGAAAAGAAAGTATTATCACAAGCAATGATGCTTTATTAAATACATCTATTGATACACTTCATTATGATACCGTATTTACTTCAGTTGGCTCCATTACAAAATCATTCAAAATATTTAACCCCAATGATCAGAAAATTATTTTAAGCAATATACAACTAATGGGTGGTGCTACTTCCTATTTTAAAATTAATGTAGATGGTACTGCCGGAACAAAATTCAATGATGTAGAAATTAATGCCAATGATAGTTTGTATGTATTTGCAATGGTAACAATCAATCCCTCAACTGCTAATTTGGCTTTTATTATCAGAGATAGTATTCGAATTGATTACAACGGAAACACAAAATTTATTCAGTTAGATGCATTTGGACAGAATGCAAATTTTTATCGAAACAAAAGAATAACATCAGACAGTACTTGGAACAATGCTTTGCCCTATGTAATATTAGGCAGCCTTATAATAGACAGTGCCAAAACATTAACCATTTCCAAAGGATGTAAAATTTATTGCAATGCAAATGCGCCAATTATTGTAAACGGAACATTAAAAGCAATTGGAGAAAAATACGATAGCACAAGAATTCAATTTACAGGAGACAGATTAGACGCACCTTACAAAGATTTTCCGGGTAGTTGGCCGGGGATTTATTTTAGCAGAAGCAGCAAAGACAACATCATGCAGTTTTGTAATATCAAAAATGCTTATCAGGGTGTAATACTTCAAAACCCGGCAAGTAATAGCAATCCAAAACTTACACTTCAAGAAACCATCCTTGATAATATTTTTGATATTGCAGTTGGATGTTCCAACAGTTCTTTGGATGCAAGAAATTGCTTAATTAGCAATTGCGGATACAATATTTTTTTAACTGCCGGCGGCAGCTATAATTTCAATCATTGTACTGTAATAAGCTATGGCAACAATTATGTTCAACACAAAAATTCCGTTTTATCAATCAGCAATGTTAGTGGCAGCAATACTACCAATATTATCAACTGCATCATTAAAAACTCCATTTTTTATGGAGAAGGAGGCATTGTAGATGATGAAATAATTATTAATAAAAAAGGCACCACTGCATTTAATGCAAGCTTTGAAAATGTGTTGTATAAAATGAAAAGTAATGACCCGACAGAAGCAATATTTACGGGAAATAAACTAAAAAATATAAATCCCGGTTTTGATAGTATTGATGTGGGCAATAGATATTTTAATTACAGATTGAAATCAAATTCGGCTGCCATCAATAAAGGTGCCCTTACAACAGGATTATTGTTTGATTTAGATGGTAACAACAGAAATATTGGATTACCCGATTTGGGTTGTTATGAAAAATAATGATATAATTCACTAAACAGAATTGAACTTTTAACCTGAATAATTGTAAAACATAAAATTATTTCCCATGAAAAATTTAATAACAGTTGCATTGTTAATTATGAGCACAGCATTTATCCAACCTAATAGCAAAAGCATTCATTCTTTTAAAGTAAAAGGCATTGATGGAAAAGAGATTGATTTCTCAAAATTCAAAGGCAAAAAAATTTTGGTTGTAAATACAGCATCACGTTGTGGGTATACCAAGCAATACGAAGGACTTCAGAAATTGTATGAAACATACACTAAAAAATTAGTGGTGGTTGGTTTTCCTTGCAATCAATTTTTAGGGCAAGAGCCTGGTACAAGCGAGGAAATTATGGCATTTTGCAAAAGCAATTACGGTGTTACATTTCCTTTGGCAGAAAAAATTGATGTAAAAGGGAAAGATGCAGCGCCAATTTACAATTGGCTTTGCAGTAAAGATGAAAATGGCGTTTTAGATGCAAAAATATCCTGGAATTTTAATAAGTTTTTATTGGATGAAAATGGAAATATGTTGGCTTATTTTCCGAGCAGCGTGAAGCCGGATAGTGAAGAAATTCTTAACTATTTGAAATAGAAAAATAATTGTTGAATTATTTGTGTACAAAAGAAGATATGCAGTTATGGATATCTTCTTTTATTTTGTAGCATATGCAGTTTAAAGATGTAATAGGGCAAGAACCGGTTAAGCAACATTTAATAGAAATGGTGCAACAAAACCGTTTGTCGCATGCACTACTTTTTTTAGGAAAAGAAGGAAGCGGCGCATTACCTATGGCTGTTGCATTTGCACAGTTTGTTATTTGTCAGCCAGGGGAAGCGCCTGTAGTAGAGGATTTGTTTGGAGGCATGAGTGCGTTGAGCAGCGGACCTGCATTTATTCATCCGAATGATATTGCAAATGAAGCATCTTTTCAGCGTGCCGAGCAATTGATTCATCCGGATTTGCATTTTTCATTTCCTGTTATTGCCAGGAAATCCGGAGATAAACCCGTGAGTAACGATTTTATCTCTGAATGGAGAGATTTTATAAAAAAAAATGCATATGGCAATGCATACGATTGGTTACAAATGATTGGTGCAGAAAACAAACAAGGTAATATTACTGCAGAAGAATGTGACAACATCCTGAAAAAAATATCCTTAAAAAGTTATGAATCTCCTTACAAAGTATTGGTCCTTTGGATGCCCGAATATTTAGGAAAAGAAGGGAATAAACTTTTAAAATTAATTGAAGAACCACCTCCAAATACTTTATTTATTTTAGTTGCCGAAAATGAAGAAAAAATTTTACCCACCATTTTAAGCAGATGCCAGTTGATTAAAATTCCCTTGTTGGAAAACAATGAAATTGAAGCTGCTTTGATACATCGGGCAAAAGCAAATGAAGATACAGCAAGACAAATTGCTGCTATTGCTGAAGGAAATTACAGAGAAGCATTACATTTATTACAACATTCGGAAGAAGACTGGCAAACATTATTGCGAGACTGGCTGAAATTTATTATCAGACAAATGTTAAATGATCAGGTAAAGTTTGCAGATGAAATAAGTAAACTGGGTAGAGAAAAACAAAAGCAGTTTCTCCGATATTTTAACCACATGCTTGAACAAGCAATTAGGATAAAAATATTGGGTGTAGAGAATATTGCTCTTCCCGAAAATGAATTGGATTTTGCGCAAAGACTGAATAAAATAGCCGGTGTAAGCCAAATGCAAAAAATTATTGAAGAACTAGATAATGCCAGTTATTACATTGAAAGAAATGCAAACAGTAAAATGTTGTTTCAAGCACTTTCTATAAAATTATTTCACATCATTCAAAACAAAATTGTTTTAGAAGTATAAATAATCCTCCAAGAAAACCTAGTTTCTATTTTCGTTTATTGGCATTTTAATTGGATAACAACCTACCTTCATAAAAAATTCCCTATTTTTGATTTGATGTGAAGAGATTTGTGGAGTGAATTGTAGAAATGGGTTGTGCAGCATAATAAATTATGAAGCATTGCTCATCCGTTCGAAATTTTTAATCTATTTATAGCATTTCATGTTTACAGCGCTAAACAATTTACTGGTCTTGCTCAATAAAGTACAGATTGTACAAGGGTGCGACGCAACAAATGTTCAATAGATATTCTACAGTTGGCTACCTGAATAATTTCTTCTCAATTTATTTTTAATCACCGATTTAATTTAATAATATGGGCTGTGGAAGTTGTGGAACAGGAAAACCTAATGGTTGCAAAAGCAATGGTGGTTGCAGCACTGGCGGCTGTAACAGGCTGAATTTGCATGATTGGCTTGCAAACTTACCTTACGAAGATGTGGAGAGCAGTTGTAAAATTGTGGAAGTGAGTTTTAAGCAAGGAAGCCGTAAAGAATTTTACAGAAATTTATCATCACAATATTTTGAGAAAGGGGAATTGGTTACTGTTGAAGGTGTAAATGGATTTGATGTAGGTGAAGTAAGCCTGAGCGGTGAACTTGTGCGTATGCAATTGAAGAAAAAAGGAATCAATGAATTTAGTGATGAAATAAAGAAAATTTTAAGAAGAAGTAACGAAAGAGAAATTGAAGCTTTTAAAATAAGTAAAGACCGTGAGCCTGCAGTACAGGCAAGAAGCAGAGAACTTGCCATACAGTATAAGCTACAAATGAAATTGAGCGAAGTAGAAATTCAAGCTGATGGAAAAAAAGCAACTTTCTTTTATACTGCAGATGATAGGGTAGATTTTAGAGAACTGATCAAACAATTTGCTAGTGAGTTTAAGGTAAAAGTAGAGATGAGGCAAATTGGAATTAGACAAGAAGCAGCAAAAGTAGGAGGTATTGGAAGTTGCGGAAGAGAATTGTGTTGCAGTACCTGGTTACAAGATTTTAAAAGTGTGAATACAACTGCTGCACGTTATCAAAATTTATCTATCAATCAAACAAAATTGAGTGGGCAATGCGGCAGGCTAAAATGCTGTTTGAATTTTGAGTTGGATACATATTTAGATGCCTTGCAACATTTTCCGGATAATGCCGAAAGTTTTGAAACTGCCAAGGGAAGAGCATTTCTGATTAAGAAAGATATTTTTAAAAACTTAATGTGGTATATTATTCAGGGAGGAAGTAAACATTACCCATTAACGATTCAGCGAGTAAAAGAAATACAGCGATTAAATGCACAGGGTATACAACCCGAAGATTTGGAAGCAGTTGAAGTTACAAGTAGCAAACCAAAAGAAATTGAACCTCAATTTGTAGATGTAGTTGGGCAAATAAGTTTGCGCAGTTTGGAAAAAAATGACCGAAGAAGAAGAGATCAACAGCGTGACAATAGAAATGAAAGGGGTAACAACAGCAATAGCGACCGCAGACCGGATAATAGAAACGATCGAAATCAACAACAAAGACCTCAACAGCAACGCCCTACTATTCAAAAAATAACACCGCCCAATAAACCTGATGATAAAAAATAATAGTATAAATTATATTAAAAAGGTAATGGTGTTGAAGCCATTACCTTTATTTATGAAAACAACCCAATAACCCCAATTTCCATAAACTCATTTTTCGTCTAAAACATTAAATATTTCTGGAACTGTAACTGATAAAGAGTTTGATATTTTATACACGTGGTAGATGCTTGTATTAATTTTTCCCAATTCTATTCTGCTAAGTTGCGTGTACTCCATGCCCGCATCAAATGCAAGTTGCTCTATGGTTAGGCCCTTGCTAAGGCGTAACTCTCGTATTTTTATTCCAACTTTTTTTGATACATCTTTTTTATCGAGTTCCATTGTGTAAAAGTGTATGATTGAAAGTTGTAATGCAATAGCAGATTTGACACATATTACTATTTTATAATTTTCTTTAATAAAATAGCTATGCTTCAAATTATTAGTTGGAAGAAAGTATCAGTACGACTAAAAAAAGTGAAGCGAACTATAATTTAAAAGAAACTACAATATACTGAATTTTATTATAATATAGTATACAGTTACTAGAATTTTATAAATAAAGAAAAATTGTATTACAGAAACTTGCCTGTCCAGCTTTCTTTTACTTTTTTCAAATCTTTTGGAACACCTGCAAATACTAGGTTTCCACCGGCATCGCCGGCTTCAGCACCAAGATCAATTACCCAATCTGCTGTTTTAATTACATCGGTATTGTGTTCAATTACAATTAGCGAATGACCTTGTTCTATCAATGCATGAAAGGAAGCCAATAGTTTGTTGATGTCATGAAAATGAAGACCTGTTGTAGGTTCGTCGAAAATGAATAGAATATGTCCGCGACCTTTTCCTCTTCCTAAAAACGAAGCAAGTTTTACACGTTGTGCTTCTCCGCCAGAAAGTGTATCAGAACTTTGTCCCAATTTAATATAGCCCAAACCCACATCCTGTAGGGGTTGTATAGCAGCTGCTATATGTTTGCTTTCTTTGTGTTCTGCAAAAAATGCGATAGCATCATCTACACTCATTTCCAAAACATCATGAATATTTTTATAGTGCATTTGCACATCCAATACTTCATCTTTAAATTTTTTTCCGTTGCATACATCACAGGTTAAATGCACATCTGCCAGAAACTGCATTTCAATAATTTGTTCCCCTTCCCCTTTACAGGCATCACATCTGCCACCATCAACATTAAAAGAAAAATGTTTTGGTTGAAACCCACGAAGCTTACTGAGCGGCTGTTTAGAATAAATATCTCTGATTTCATCATAAGCTTTAATATAAGTAACAGGATTACTTCTTGAAGATTTACCAATTGGATTTTGGTCAATCATTTCTATTTGAGTGATGGTATCTATATCGCCGGTAATTGCTTTATGAAACCCAACTTTATCTGCAGTTTCCCCTTTTAGTTTTTGTAAAGCAGGATACAAAATTTGTTTTACTAAAGTTGTTTTACCACTGCCACTTACACCCGTTACAACACACAATACATTGAGCGGAAAGGCAATTGTAATATCTTTTAAATTATTTTGTCTTGCACCTTGTACAACAATACTTCTATTCCATTTTCTGGTTTGTTTTGGTACTTCAATTTGCAGTGCTCCCGATAAATATTTTCCTGTCAAACTTTTTGGGTTTGCAATCAATTCATGATAATTACCTGCTGCAACAACCTCGCCTCCTAAATGTGATGCTAAAGGGCCCATATCAATAATATAATCCGCTTCTTTCATCATCATTTCATCATGTTCTACCACTACTACAGTATTTCCGAGATCACGCAAATCTTTCAATACTTTAATTAGGCGTTCTGTATCTCTGCTATGCAAGCCAATACTTGGTTCATCTAAGATATACAATGAATTGGTGAGGTTAGAACCTAAGCTTCGAGTAAGTTGTATTCTCTGGCTTTCACCACCGCTTAAACTATTGGCCAAACGATTGAGTGTTAAATAGCCCAAACCCACGTCTATCAGGGTTTGTAATCGTTGATGAATTTCAATTAATATTCTTTTAGCAATCTGTGTATCATGTTCACTTAACTTCAAATTATTGAACCATGTTTGTACATCTTTGGTTTGCATTTCACACAAATGACCAATGTGTTTGTTTTCAATTTGTACATACAAGGCTTCTTTGCGTAATCGGTATCCTTTACATTCGGTACAAATTGTTCTGCCCCGGTAACGGCTTAATAAAACACGGTATTGAACCTTGTATAAATTGGATTCTACCTCTTTAAAAAAATCATGAATACCTAATGCATTTCCGATGCCATGCCACAACTGTTGATATTGTGCTTCGGATAAATCAATGATAGGCTTATGAATGGGAAATCCTTTTCCATTTTTGATAAACTGTTCCTTCCACCAAATTAATTTTTCACCTTTCCATGGCGCTACGGCACCTTCATATAAACTGAGTCGTTTATCGGGAATAACCAATGCTTCATCAATACCTAAAACCTGACTAAATCCCTCGCAGGTAGGGCATGCGCCAAAAGGATTGTTGAATGAAAATAAATTGGGAACAGGTTCTTCAAACAGAATTCCATCCAGCTCAAATTTATTGCTAAAAGGCAGCATTTTAGCACCATCTAGCTCAATAAACAAAGCCCCATCTCCCTCATAAAATGCAGTGCTGACAGAATCACTCAATCGGTGTAAATCATCTTCATCAAAAGCTTTCACCACAATACGATCTACAACAATATATGAAATACCGGTATTAAATTTAGTAGCTAATTCCTGATCAGTTAATTCAAGCAGTGCTTCTATTCTTTCGTGTTCTAATGATTGTTTATTTGTTTTATTTGGAATTGCAATACGTGAAAAACCTTTTTGCATCAATATGCTCAGCTCTTCTTTAACAGCACGATTTGCATGTTGCTTAAATGGCGTAAGAATAATTATTTTAGTTCCTTGTTTACAATGTTGAATGGCATTGATAACATCAGCTACATCATCTTTTTTTACCAACTTTCCACTTACCGGAGAAATTGTTTTTCCAACCCTTGCAAACAACAAACGCAGGTAATCATAAATTTCTGTCATACTGCCAACAGTACTTCTTGGCGTACGGGTAATTACTTTTTGTTCGATAGCAATTGCAGGGCATAACCCCTTAATATAATCTACCTCAGGCTTTACCATACGTGCCATAAACTGACGGGCATAAGCACTTAAACTTTCTGCGTAGCGTCTTTGTCCTTCGGCAAAAAGTGTATCAATCGTTAATGATGATTTACCACTACCACTTACACCTGTTACTACAATAAATTTATTGCGAGGGAAATCGACTGTTACATTTTTGAGATTATGTGTTCTGGCTCCATGAACACTAATGGTATCAGATGAAGTTGTTTTGTTTGTTTTTACAGAAGATTGCTTTGCTGCTTTTGACATATCGTAACAAAGTAAACATAAAAATGATTGTAAGGTTTACAAACCATTAAAAAAATTAGAAGTGTAGTAAAATATCTTAGATTGAATTTTAGCATTTCAATAGCAAAAAAAAATTGGATTTATTGAAAGCACTACAATATAATTTTATATTTATGGGGCATTAAAAAAATAGTCTATGAATACCTTCATTGAAACTACAGATATTGCATTAATAAAAATATTTCAGGAAGGTAACAACGATGCATTTGAAATTTTAATTCGACGTCATGAAGAAAAAATTTTTTCTTCTATTTTTTTTCTGGTGAAAGATGAATATTTAGCAGAAGATTTGTTTCAGGATGTATTTATTAAAATAATAGATAAGCTAAGAAAGAAACATTATAATGAAGAAGGGAAATTTTTACCATGGGCATTAAGAATAAGCCATAATTTATGTGTAGATTATTTCAGAAAAGTTAAACGTACACCTACCATAACCACAAGTGATAACAGAGATATTTTTAAAACTATCAATATAGTAGCAGATAGTCCGGAAGTAGAAATGATACGTAAACAAAGCTACTTGTTAGTAACAAACATGCTGCAAACTTTACCTGAAGATCAGCGTGAAGTAATTGTACTACGATTTTTTGCAGGATTGAATTTTAAGGACATTGCAAAAGTTACCAATTGCAGTATCAACACTGCCTTGGGAAGAATGCGTTATGGGTTAATTAATTTAAAAAAATTGATGGTTGAAAAAGAGATCGCATTGTAACCATTCTCTTTATTATTTTTTATAGCTGATTCTATAAATTACACCTGCATAATCATCGCTTATCAACAAAGCTCCATCGGGTGCAACAATACAATCAACAGGCCTTCCATTTACCTTTTCACCAGGCTGCAAAAAGCCCTCTGCAAAAGGCTTATAGCCAATTACCTTATTTCCTTCTAAGGTTGCAACACCAACTTTATATCCTGATTTTTTACTTCTGTTCCAACTTCCGTGTTCACAAATAAAAACATTGTTTTTATAGGAAGCGGGAAACATTGTTCCGGTGTAAAACTTCAAACCTAAAGGTGCAACATGAGGTCCAATTTTTAAAGCAGGAGGTGTATAATCTGCAATGTTTTTTCCTTTTCCAAATTCAGGATCTAAGATATCTCCCTGATGCACATAAGGAAATCCAAAATGCATCCCTTTTGCAGGTGCAAAATTCAATTCACAAAATGGAATATCGTCGCCCATTAAATCTCTTCCGTTATCTGTAAACCACATTTCTTTTGTTTCGGGATGCCAGGTAAACCCAACTGAATTTCGTACACCTTTTGCAACAATTTCTCTGCCTGATCCATCCGGGTTAATTCTGGTAATCGTAGCAAAAATGGAATCTTTTTCATCGCATACATTACACGGAGCACCTACCGGAATATATAATTTTCCATCCGGACCAAATGCAATGTATTTCCATCCATGGTGTTTTTTATCGGGATACTTATCTGTAATTAAAACAGGAGTTGGAGGGGTGTTCAGCTTATCTTCAATATTGTCGTACCGATAAATTTTATCCAATGCACTTACAAATAAACTTCCATCTTTAAATGCAACACCATTTGGCATTACCAAATCCTGAGCAATCAAATAAACAGAATCTGCTTTGCCATCATTATTTACATCTACAACTGCGTATACATTATCTTCACGGCTATTGCCAACAAACAATGTACCCTTTGCTCCCCAACACATACTTCTTGCATTGGAAACCTCGGCATAAACACTGATAGCAAAACCTTCGGGCAATTTTATTTTATCGAGGTTGTATTTTTTATACAACGCCTGGTCTTTTTCTGCAGCATTTATTTGTTTGTCTTTAGGTGTCTGACAACTTGCATTTGTCAGCATTATGCTAAGTGAAACTGAAAATAAAAATCGAGTCATACAATACTGTTAAAAAATTAATAAAGGTTAATCAATTGTTCTGATTTCCTGACATAATTCAATCAAAACACCATTCGTATTTTTTGGATGCAAAAAACAAACTAACTTATTATCAGCTCCTTTCTTTGGATTTTCATTCAACAAAACAAATCCTTCGCTTTGGAGTCTATTCATTTCATCCAAAATATTCTCCACTTCAAAAGCAATATGGTGCATACCTTCTCCTTTTTTTTCAATAAATTTTGCAATAACTCCATCTTCTGAAGTGCTTTGCAACAACTCAATTTTTGTATCACCTTGCAAAAAAAAAGCAGTGTTCACATTTTCACTTGCTACTTGCTCTGTTTTATAACACTTTGTATTGAATAAAGATTCGAAAAGCGGTATACTTTTTGAAAAATCTTTTACTGCAATACCAATATGCTCAACTTTTACCATTTTATTTTGTTTTAGAATTATGTTTCGATATATGGAATTTGAATATTTATTATTCAAATTTATAGCTCTGAACTAGTAATTTTGCAAACTGTTAATTATAATAACCAATAAAGTCTTTTTATGTTGAAATTGCCGATCTATTTAGATAACAACGCTACTACGCCAATGGACCCCAGAGTTTTGGAAACAATGCTTCCGTATTTTACCCAACATTTTGGGAATGCAGCAAGCAGAAATCACCCTTTTGGATGGCAAGCGGAAGAGGCTGTTGATTATGCAAGAGAACAAGTTGCAAAATTGATAGGAGCTGATCCTAAAGAAATCATATTCACCAGCGGTGCCACTGAAGGAGATAATCTAGGAATCAAAGGTGTATTTGAAATGTATGCAAGCAAAGGAAATCACATTATTACTGCAACTACTGAGCATAAAGCTGTTTTAGATACTTGTAAACATATTGAAAAATTAGGCGGAGAAGTTACTTACTTGGAAGTTAAAGCAAATGGATTAATTGATTTGCAGGAGTTAGAAGCTGCAATTAAACCAACAACTATTTTAATTTCTATCATGTATGCCAACAATGAGATTGGGGTAATACAACCGATTCAGGAAATTACAGCAATCGCTAAGAAACATGGTATTCTTTTCTTTACAGATGCTACACAAGCTGTTGGAAAAATACCTGTTGATGTAAATAAAGATGGCATTGATTTAATGACATTTACCGGACATAAAATGTATGGTCCTAAAGGAATTGGAGCGTTGTACGTTCGCCGTAAAAACCCACGTGTAAAAGTAACTGCACAAATGGATGGCGGCGGTCATGAAAGAGGCATGAGAAGCGGTACATTGAATGTTCCGGGCATTGTAGGCTTTGGAAAAGCATGTGAATTGTGTCGTTTAGAAATGGAAGCAGACACCAAACGCATATCTGTATTGAGAGATAAATTAGAAACAGAATTAATGAAGCTGGAAGAGGCTTATATCAATGGAACTACAGAAGCACGTTTGCCGCATGTAACCAATATTTCTTTCAAACATGTTGAGGGTGAAGGTTTGTTGATGGGCTTTAATAAAAACATTGCATTAAGTTCAGGTTCTGCTTGTACATCTGCATCATTAGAACCAAGTTATGTTTTAAAAGCACTAGGCTTGGGTGATGATTTGGCACATAGTTCTTTACGTTTTGGTTTGAGTCGTTTTACAACTGAAGAAGAAGTTGATTATACCATTAAAGCAATCAGCGAAACAGTATTAAAGTTGAGAGACATGAGTCCTTTATGGGAAATGTACAAAGAAGGAATTGACCTAAATAGCATTGAATGGGCACATCATTAATAATTTTGAATGTTGAATTATAAATATTCAATGAAAAGAAAAACGTTGTTTTAGAAAAATCTTTTCAACTTACATTAAAAATTATTAAATTAACAACAGGATTAAGTAAAAAAATAGAATTTTAACAGATCAAATTTCATTAAATACTAAAATTAAAAATTATTTAAAATGGCATATTCAGAAAAGGTGATTGATCATTACAGCAATCCAAAAAATGTTGGAACATTAGATAAAGCAAGTAAAAATGTTGGAACAGGATTGGTAGGTGCACCGGAATGTGGTGATGTAATGCGTTTACAAATTGAAGTTGATGAAACAACTGGAGTAATCAAAGACGCAAAGTTCAAAACTTTTGGATGTGGTTCTGCTATTGCATCTTCATCATTGGCTACTGAATGGTTAAAAGGAAAATCTGTTGACGAAGCAATTGCTATTGACAACATGGATATTGTAGAAGAATTGAATTTGCCACCGGTAAAAATCCATTGTTCTGTTTTGGCAGAAGATGCTATCAAAGCAGCAATCAATGATTATCGCAGCAAAAATGGTTTAGACCAATTGGTGTTTGAAGAAAAAGGAGTTCATTAATAATCTGAACATTTACCAAATTGATTATTAAAATATCAACGAGGATTACAAATTATGACAGCGACTGAAAATGCAATTTACGTTAGTGACAAAGCCAAAGCCAAAGTGATTAAACTGATGGAAGAAGCCGGAGTTGCCAATGATCCATCCTACTTTTTACGTGTAGGTGTTGTAGGTGGTGGATGCAGTGGGCTGAGCTATAAATTGGATTTTGATAACGAACAAAAGCCCATGGATCAGGTATTTGAAGACAATGGCGTAAAAGTAGTTACTGATTTAAAAAGTTTTTTATACTTGGTAAATACCGAACTCGATTTCAGTGATGGATTAAACGGGAAAGGTTTTTATTTCAACAACCCAAATGCAAGCAGAAGCTGTGGTTGTGGTGAAAGTTTTGCGGTATAACCACACATAATATTTTTTATAAAAAAGGCGTTGAAAAATTTCAACGCCTTTTTTATTCAAGATTTTCGAAAAGACTATTACTTAAAAACCTTATCATCAATCCCTTTATTGATAGTATAATTTTTATAGGTGATTTCAACTTTACCTTTTTTGTTTTTCATTTTATCTTTAGTAGCTTTATCCTCATCTTCAAATTCTAAAGTAACTCCTTTGGGCATTTTATAATCTTTGGTATTAAAGCCAAAAACTACTTTATCCGGTAAGCCATAATTAATGTATTTACCATAACTCATTTCAATTTCGTAGGTTCCATTTTCTTTGGTAGTAGTGATGGCTTTGCAAATCACAAGATTTGCTTCATCAATATACATGGTTGTAATTACTACATCACTGTTATCATTACGTGGCAATAATTTCACCTTCTTTGTTTTAATGCCGTTTAGAATTTCTTCTCCCGCAGGGATTACATCAAAATCGTTGGTAGAAACAATGCTGCTCATGTTTACAGTAACGCCACCTTTGGGTAAAATAGATATACCACCATCACGTTTCAACTTAAACTGATTGGGCTTTTTGTAATAAATTTTTACTTGCCCAATAGGAGCTTTGATAAAACTAACATCAGTTTTCATTGTTCCGTCAGCGATATAATCATTTACAACATCCAATTTTGCTTTTACTTTTTGAACCAGCACAGCAACATCTTGTGCACGGATTGTTGTTGTGAAGAATAAAGTGATAGCTACTGAAAATATTTTAATTATTCTATTCATAAAATCTTGCGATTAATTCAACTAACTCAAAACATCTTTTTTCTTAAATATAAATAAGGATGCGCCAACAAACAACAATATATGAACTGCAAGAATGGCAACACTCCTCACAATTCTTTCAGGATGTTCAATTGAACCTTTGATTGTAGCATTGTTTTCATCTACTCTTATATCAAAAAACTCCTTCCATGAGACCATGTGTGTAGTAAACAAATAAGGTTTAACAAGGTTAAACAATGGAATACTCATGGTACTTAAAATGGTAAAAAATATAATTACACTCATCGTTGCAACAATTGGACCAATAGAATTTTCAGCAAACTGAGAAAGAAAAAAGCCAAGGGCTGCAACAGTTGTCATTGCAAGGGCTGCAAAGCCAAATGCACCAGAATATCTCCAGAAAATATCATCTTGTTGCAGTTGAACCACATAACTATTTTTCAGCAACAACATATCTCCCGTTCCGAAAATAAACATGCTTACAAACAATGCCAATATCGCAAGCCAAATTAATAAAGCAATTGTATAAATAGTGGCTGCTAAAAATTTAGCCATAATAAAATTAAATCTGCTAACCGGCTTGGTAAGTAAAAATCTGAGTGTTCCACCATTTGCTTCACCACTAATCATATCTGCAGCTATCAGAGCAATTAAAAGCGGAACATGGACTAACAATAATTGTAATAAGATATAACAAACAAAATACCCATTCAATGTATTTCCATCAATGCTGAAACTATTTTTAAAATCAGCCATTACAAAATCTGCGTATTCTTTACCATCTACTTTTAAGCCTAGTTGTACAATTGCAATGAGTGATGTAATTGCTGCAAAAGCAATATATGTTCTTGGTCGGCGGAAAATTTTATACAATTCAATTTGCAATAATGTCCACATGATATTCCTTTCTTTTCGAGTGATTGAAGTATTGTTTACTATTGAATGTATTGATGTACATTTTGAGATCCTGTAGTTACCTGAAGAAAATAATCTTCCAAACTATGTCTTGGCTGTAAGCTAATCAGTTGAATGTTCATTGCAACTAAATCACGATGTAAAACCGATATTTTTTGCCTGTCAATTTTTAATACAATTTGATTTTGTCTATTTTCTTGAAATGCACTTTCCCATTGAGATTGCAACAATTGCTGACGTGCAAATACATCATCAAAAGTGGTGATTTCAACAATCGTTTGGGCAGGATCAAATAAAGATTGGGCACTATCTTCAATTATTTTTTTCCCTTTATCAATGATTAAAACCTTCGTTGCTATCTGTTCAATTTCACTTAATAAATGTGATGAAACTAAAATAGTTTTTCCTTCATTATTACTAAGGTGTAATATTAAATTTCTGATGTCTGCAATACCTTGCGGGTCTAAACCATTGGTAGGTTCATCCAAAACAATCAATGCCGGATTATGAACCAATGCAATTGCAATACCCAAACGTTGTTTCATTCCTTGGCTAAAGTTTTTTACTTTATCATTTGCCCTGTCTGCCAATCCAACTACTTCCAATTGTTGCTGTAATTTTTGATGTGAAATTTTAATACCACTCAACTTAGCAAATAATTTTAAATTTTCATAGGCAGATAAATATTTATAAACATCAGGTTTTTCAATTACTGCGCCTACTTGACGTAGGATTTCATTGCGGTTATTGTGCAATGGCAAGCCAAACATTTCTATGTTTCCTTCAGTTGGTTGAATTAAAGTAAGCAACATGCGCATTGTTGTACTTTTTCCTGCACCATTTTGACCTAAAAACCCGTATACATCACCGTTTGCAACCGTAAATGAAAGATCATTAACGGCAGTAAACTGATTAAATTTTTTAGAAAGATTTCGAACTTTGATGATATCGCTCATGTATCGAAAGTTGATTTTGAAAGGTACTCCTGCGTAGAAGTAGATGTATTGAATTAAAAAAACAAGAAAAGTTTGAAACAAAAATTAAATAGCAGCAATGTATTCCATTACTTCATTCAAAGATTTTTTAAAACTGACATTTGCAGGCACTTTCTTTTTATAATTCTGAGTAAGTAACCCCGATATGATAACATTAAAATTTTTCAGTTGTATACCAACATTGAAAAGAAAACGTTCAAAATTAAAGTTGTTGGCCACAGCTGTAAGATGAGAATATATGAAAGTTGGTGGCTTGTACTGCGTTAAATACTCAACGTCCTTTAAAGGAGCATTAGCACCAATATAATATACCCGAATACCTCTGCTTTTTAGTAAATAATAAATAAACAACAAACCTAATTCATGATGCTCTCCTTCGGGTAAGAAAAGTAGAACAGACTTATTGGTTTGTATTGTACTTTTAACTCCGTCGATACCAAGAATTAATTTTTGTCGAATAATATTGGTAACAAGATGTTCCTGTGCTGGATTGATTCTGTTGGTAAGCCACAAAATACCAATACGCTCTAAAAACGGGAAAATAATTTGGATGATAGTTCGTTCAATGCCTTTGTGTACAATAAAGTTGTCTAAAATTTTTTCAACCTTATCAACATCCAATTCAATCATGTGTTCAATCAGCTCGTTTACAGTTCTTTCCTGTTGTGCCTGAGCCTGAGAGAGTGAGAGGATTTTGGCTTTTACATCAGACTCAGACATCTTATCGATATGAGAGATTTTGAAGCCGTTTTTATTTAGAAGGGCAATGTTAAGTACAGTAATTAATTCACTATTACTGTAGTATCTGATATTGGTATCGGATCGATGAGGTTTTAAAAAATTATAACGCTGTTCCCAAACACGAATGGTATGCGCTTTAATTCCTGTAATATTTTCTATATCTTTTATTGTAAAGGAATTCATACTTACTAATTTCTAAGTAGATTAACATTTACAACTGGAAAAGGTTGATTTTAATGAATAATTTTTTGAACAATGAAGTGAAAGAAACTATTTTTTAACATTTCTCAAATATTCACCATAACCGCTTTTTGCATATTTCTCTGCAAGTAATAATAAATGTTCATGAGTTATAAAGCCCATTCTATATGCGATTTCTTCTATGCATCCAATTTTTTGGCTTTGTCTTTTTTCAATCACTCTAACAAATTCGCAAGCATCACTTAATGAATCAAACGTACCTGTATCAAGCCATGCAGTGCCTCTACTCATTACGCCCACTTGCAAATTACCTTGTTGTAAATAAACACGGTTAACGTCGGTAATTTCATATTCGCCCCTTGCAGAGGGTTGGATATTTTTTGCAATTTCAACAACAGAATTATCATAAAAATACAATCCCGGAACTGCGTAATTTGATTTTGGATGCGATGGTTTTTCTTCTATTGAAATCACTTTGTTATTTGCATCAAACTCTACGACACCATAACGCTCAGGATCACTCACTTCATAAGCAAAAACTGCTGCACCATTTACATCATTAAATGATTGTAACAATTTGCTAAATCCTGCACCATAAAATATATTATCACCTAAAACCAATGCAACTTTATCATTGCCAATAAAATCGGCACCAATTACAAATGCCTGTGCCAGACCATTAGGAACTTGTTGTACTGCATATGAAAAGCTACAACCAATTTCTGAACCATCTCCTAATAATCTTTGAAATTGCGAAGAATCTTCAGGGGTAGTAATAATCAGAATCTCATTGATTCCTGCCAACATCAATACTGATAAAGGATAATAAATCATGGGTTTATCATAAATAGGCATCAATTGCTTGCTGATTCCCTTTGTAATAGGATATAATCTTGTGCCACTTCCACCTGCTAATATGATACCTTTCATGTTACTATTTTTTTTAAAAGAATTTTAATTTTAACCAAAAACCAAATCAGACTTTACTTCAGCCAGTACCGGATTAATTTTATCCTTATCCGATAAAATAATATCTGAAGGATTTATTTGCCAATCAATTTGCAAAGCAGGATCATTATATAAAATTCCTCCCTCACTTTGTTTGTTGTAATAATTATCACATTTATAATAGAAAACGGCTTCTTCACTTAATACCACAAAACCATGCGCAAATCCACGGGGAACAAATAGTTGAACGCCGTTATTCTCAGTTAATTCTACAGCTACATGTTCACCAAAAGTTAGCGAATTATGGCGCACATCAACAGCAACATCTAATACTTTCCCTTTTATTACACGAACCAATTTGGATTGCGCAAAAGACCCTTTTTGAAAATGCAAACCTCTCAAAACTCCATACTTAGACATAGACTGATTGTCTTGAACAAAATCGATATTCAATCTAGTTAATTGCTCAAAAGTTTGTTTATTGAAACTCTCAAAAAAATATCCCCTTTCATCACCGTAAACTGTATCATGAATAATAAAGCAGCCGGCTAGTTTTGTTTCTTCGATTTTCATGATTATCTATTTGAGTACATGGATGTATAATAGTTGGCATAAGCACCGGAAGTGATATTATTCAACCATTCCTGATTTGCCAAAAACCAATCAATTGTTTCTGCAAGTCCTTGTTCAAAAGTAACACTAGGCTTCCAACCCAATTCCTGATTGATTTTAGATGCATCAATAGCATATCTTCTATCGTGTCCGGGACGGTCTTTTACATAAGTAATTAATTCAGCACTTTCCCCTTGTTTTCTACCTAGCTTTTCATCCATTAATTGACAGAGTAATTTTATTAAATCAATGTTTGTCCACTCATTAAAACCGCCAATGTTATACGTATCATTTATTTTCCCGTTATGAAAAACATTGTCAATTGCAATTGCATGGTCTTTTACAAACAACCAGTCTCTAGTATATAACCCATCTCCATAAACCGGTAAAGGCTTTTTGGTGATAATATTATTGATAAATAAAGGAATTAATTTTTCAGGAAAATGAAATGGACCATAATTATTAGAGCAATTTGAAATTACTGTTTGCATGTGATAAGTTTCAGCATAAGCTCTTACAAAATGATCGGATGAGGCTTTACTTGCACTATAGGGCGAATTAGGGCTATAAGGAGTAGTTTCTGAAAATAAGCCTTCGGCACCTAATGCACCATAAACTTCATCTGTAGAAACATGGTAAAACAAATGTTTGCTATAATCTTCTTTCCATTTTGTTTTAGCAATGTTTAATAGATTAACAGTTCCTATTACATTGGTATATACAAAATCTAAAGGAGAAACAATTGAGCGATCTACATGGCTTTCTGCTGCTAAATGTATGACATCGGTTATTAAATGTTCATCAAAAATTTGTTCTATTCTTTCTACATCAAGAATATTTGCTTTTTCAAAAAAATAGTTTTTTGACTGATCAATATCTTTTAAGTTTTCGAGATTTCCTGCATAGGTTAATGCATCTAAATTTACAATTTTATATTCCGGATATTTGGTAACAAATAATCTTACCACATGG
>CANGTN010000033.1 GCA_947456805.1 Chitinophagaceae bacterium
CCGGATGGAAGCCTTGCAAGCTTTAAAGAAGTACACAATAACTGGGCATATTTTAAAAATCAAACGCCTCCGAATTATGATTCGGTATACAAATATGAAGGGATACGTTACACCAACTGGAATAAGATTCCGGTGATTTTGCCCTTAGTAAAAAAAGTACTGGATATAACTATGGGCAAAGAGAAAGCAGATGAAATATCTATTCGTCCTAAAATATTAAGGATACACCATATTTTATTTTTGATAGGAACTGCGTTTTATATTTTATTAACATCGTTTACTTTTTGGCTTATCTATCAAAAGTGGAAAGTGTTGCCGAATGGATCAAAAAATTAAGGTTGTTTTTTTTCAGCGAAAACCACTTCCTTTTCACAGGAGTATTGAAGCTGTTTTTAAAGACGTTAGGCATAAAATGCCCAACAGGCTATTGGGATTGATGTATGAATTTACTTGTTTTAGTAAGGGTATTTTTCCAAGAATACGAATTGTTGTAGAGGCAATAAAAAATCAGGGACAGATTAATCATGTTACAGGGGATATCCATTTTGCAGCAATTGGATTGCCAAAAAAGAATACGTTATTGACAATACATGATTGTTTACTTTTAGAAAATTCAAAGGGCTTAAAACACCTGTTATTAAAATATTTTTGGTTTACACTTCCCTTAAAAAATTGTAAATATGTAACCGTGGTTTCAGAGGCAACCAAGAATGAGTTACTTAAGTTTGTAAATTATCCCGAGAAAAATATTTATGTTATTCCCAATGCAATTGCCGATGAATTTAGATATGTACCGGGTGTGTTTAATGAAGCTTGTCCACAAATTCTTCAAGTAGGGACTACTTACAATAAAAATTTAGAACGGTTAATTGAAGCGATCAAGGATATACCCTGCCGGCTCAATATTATTGGCATTTTATCGCAGGATTTGATTCGTCATTTAGAAAAAAATAAAATTGTGTACGTTAATCATACCAATCTTTCACAAGCAGCAATCATACAGCAATATATCGATTGTGATATGTTGAGTTTTGTTTCAACTTACGAAGGTTTTGGCATGCCAATTATCGAAGCGAATGCAACGGGGAGGCCCGTAATAACGAGTAATATATTATCAATGCCCGATGTTGCAGGAGATGCAGCACATTTGGTAGATCCGTATGATATAGAGGCAATCAGATCAGGAATTGTAAAAATTATTCAGGATAAGCATTACAGAGATACTTTGGTAGCAAATGGCTTGCAAAATTGTAAGCGGTTTGATGCACAAAAAATAGCTGATAATTATGTAGAACTATATGATACAATGTTGGCTGAATGATTTAGTGTAAATGTTTTCATCAATTTAGTATATCCAGTTTAAAAGTTATTTATCAAAAAAAAAATTCTCATATTTTACGATTATTTTCTGCCTGGTTTTAAGGCAGGAGGACCTGTTCAATCTATAGCTAATTTAATCGTCACACTTGGAAATGATTACCAATTTTTTGTTGTTACCGGTGCTTTTGATGTGGAGGAGATTGAGCCTTATAAAAACATTCAGATTAACAGTTGGAATGAAATGAAGCTGGAGGAAAATACTGTCAATGTTTTTTATGCCGGAAAAAAAATGGATTATACAAATTATCAGCAAAAACTAACAGAAATATCTGCGGATTACATTTTTTTTAATTGTATGTATTCGTACCGCTTTTTTTTATTTCCGTTATTGAATAAAAAAAAATTGTTTGCTGCATCTCAGAAATTAATCATTAGTCCAAGAGGGGTGTTGCAGCCTGGTTCATTGGCAGTAAAGTCATTTAAGAAAATGATTTACTTGTTTTTACTTCGAAAATCAAGGTTATTGTCGGATTGCTTTTGGCACGCTACAGCAAAATCAGAATTCGATGCAATTGTCAAATATTTTGGTAAGAATTGCAATATAGAAATAATTGGAAATGTACCAAAAGTACCCTTGCAATATTTTACTGCATCAACAAAGCAGTCCGGAGTATTAAGGCTGATTCATTTGTCATTAATTACTCCGGTCAAAAATATAAAACAGCTCATACAAGTTTGTAAAAGTTGCAAACAGTCGGTTGTTGTAGATATTTATGGACCTGTTAAAGATGCAGACTATTGGGATACTTGTATTGAAGAGATGAAGCAATTACCCAATAATGTTGTGGTTGAGTATAAAGGAGATTTACAGCCAAGTTTGGTACAAACTACAATTTCAAAATATGATGCACTTATTTTATTGACCAAAGGAGAAAATTTTGGACACGCACTGTTTGAAAGTTTGAGTGTGGGCAGACCTATTATAACAAGTTTTTTTACTCCTTGGACTAATTTACAACAAAAAAATGCGGGATGGAATGTAGATATTGATGATCCAAAACATATTACTGTTTTGTTGGATCAATTGGCATTGATGGACACAATTTTATGGACTCCATATTGTGACAATGCGCATCAATTAGCAAAAGAATATTTTTATTACCAATCGAATTTACTAACTTTATATAGCAATTTATTTGCATAAAAATAATTAGATGATTGTTTTAGGAATTAATGCATACCACGCAGACGCATCAGCCGCTATTTTTAAAGATGGTAAAATGATAGCAGCAACAGAGGAA
Organism: Chitinophagaceae bacterium; assembly: GCA_947456805.1. Lineage (GTDB taxonomy): Bacteria > Bacteroidota > Bacteroidia > Chitinophagales > Chitinophagaceae > UBA1930. Next base: position 2,622 of record CANGTN010000033.1, read on the forward strand.
GAGCGATTTAGGCGAATTAAACATTGGGCTGGATTTCCGAGTTTAGCTGTTGCATTTTGTTTGCGAGAGGCCGGTATTACACTAGCAGAAGTAAGTTATATTGCCATAGGAAGAGATCCTAAAGCTAAGTTTTTGAAAAAAATTTTTTTCTTTGCAAAAAATGCGGTTACTTCTTTTAATTTCATAAAAGATAGATTTCAAAACTTACAAAATGTAGCAAGTATTGAAGTTGAATTAAGTAAAATTTCGGGTTTAAGTGAAGCGTCAATAAAATCAAAAATTCATCAGGTAGAACATCACCGCAGCCATTTGGCAAGTGCTTTTTTTGCATCACCATTCGACGAGTCAGCTATTTTAAGTATCGATGGATCGGGAGATTTCAGTACAACCATGTTTGCTATTGGCAAGGGTTCAAAAATTGAAGTAATTGATTCAATAGATTTTCCGCATTCGATAGGTGTTTTTTATACAGCATTTACCCAATTATTGGGATTTCCTCATTATGGCGATGAGTATAAAGTAATGGGTCTTGCACCATATGGCACGCCAAAATATGTAGAAAAACTTAGGGATGTGGTATTGTGGAAGAAAGGAGGACTTTTTGAATTGAATGTGGATTATTTCCGTTCAGCAAATCAAGGCTATGTTGAATATGAAAATAACATTCCAATTGTTCATTCGTTGTTTGGTAAAAAAATGATTGAAGTTTTTGGACCAGTTCGTAAAAAGGAAGAAGCATTAACCCAATATCATAAAGATATAGCTGCTTCTGTGCAAAAGTTTACAGAAGAAACAATATTTCATATTCTTAAAGGGTTGCATGAGCGTACAGGATTGACAAATGTTTGTATTGCCGGGGGGGTTGCTCAAAATAGTGTGGCTAATGGAAAAATAACCCGAAATACACCTTTCAAAAATGTGTATATACCAAGCGCCGGACATGATGCCGGTATTAGTATGGGAGCGGCTCAGTATGTGTATCACCATACCTTACGTCAATCACGTATTGAACCAATTTATAGCGCCTACACAGGTGCCAAATTTTCAAATGATGAAATTGAAGCGATATTGAAAGCAGCAAATATTTCATATAGAAAATATTCGGATGATGATTTGTATGAAAAAGTTGCCAATAAATTAATCGATGCGGGGGTGGTTGGATGGTTTAATGGTAGAGCAGAGTTTGGGCCACGGGCATTAGGAGCTAGAAGTATTTTAGCTGATCCTCGAAGAAATGATGCAAAGGAATTATTAAATACAAAAATTAAACGAAGAGAAAGTTTCAGACCTTTTGCACCAAGTATTTTAAAGGAATATGTCAGTGAATATTTTGAAGTAGACGATATTGTGCCATTCATGGAAAAAGTATTTCCAATAAGAAAAGAAAAACAAGCATTGATTCCAGCTGTTACACATGCAGATGGAAGTGGCAGGTTGCAAAGTGTAGATGCTGCTATTTCTCCTGCATATCATAAATTAATTAGTGTGTTTCATAAAAAATCGGGTGTTCCAATTTTACTGAATACATCGTTTAATGAAAATGAACCCATTGTTAATACTCCTCAGGAAGCTTTAGATTGTTTTCTAAGAACTTCAATGGATATGCTTGTGCTGGAGAATATAATTATAGAACGTTAAGAATTTACATACATGAGAGTTTCGATAATCACAGCTACTTATAATAGTGCGGCTACGGTAGCAGATACATTGCATTCTATTCAAAAGCAAACTTACCCTGCTATTGAACATATCATTATTGATGGGCAATCGAAAGACAATACGTTGCAAATTGTAAGTGGGTTTAAACACGTACAACACGTAGTTTCGGAAAATGATGAAGGCATTTACGATGCTATGAACAAAGGCATTGCAATTGCTAGTGGTGATATTATTGGAATACTTAATTCAGACGATTTTTATGAACGTGAAAATGTAATAGAACAAGTAGTACAAATATTCAATACAACCAAGTGTGATGCTGTATATGGAGATTTGGTTTTTGTAGATTCAGTACAAACCAATAAGATTTATCGCAGGTGGATTGCCGGAGGGTATAACGAGGAATTATTTTTAAAAGGTTGGATGCCACCTCATCCTACATTTTTTGTAAGAAAAGAAGTTTACAACCAATATGGTCTATTTAATACAACATTAAAAAGTTCGGCTGATTATGAATTGATGATTCGGCTTTTATACCTGCATAAAATTAAAGTTCAGTATTTGCCAGGCACTTTGGTACATATGCGAAGTGGTGGGCAAAGTACAAAATCAGTTTTGAATAGGCTAAAAGCAAATTATGAAGATTATCAAGCTTGGCGCTTAAATAGTTTAAAACCTAAGTGGTATACCTTACTTTTGAAGCCAATTAGGAAAATAAAACAATTTTATTTCCCCGAATTTTAATTCCAGATTTCTTGACTATATTTCAAATGAAGTCAAGTTTTTTGGCAGTTAACTCATATAATACCAATTGTTGTTTAATCTAAACTAAAATCTTTAAAGAGTTATTGTAATTTTTTAAAACATTTTTATATGCGTATTTTCTTTCTTTTTTCCTTCTTTTTATTAAGTATTGCTGCCTTTGCACAAAGTTCTATTCAAGACCTCATGAATAGCAAAGATTTATCCGGATTTAAAGTAGAATTGTTGAGTAATGAAGATATTGCCAAATACAAATCAATGCTGCAAAGTTCGGGTTTTAGTGAATCTCAGGCAGAGCAACTGGCATTGCAACGCGGATTACCCACTTCGGAATTAATTAAATTAAGAACAAGAATTTCGGATATTACTAATTCCAACAGTAATAAGAATAACATTTTGTCAACGACTAGAAACTCCGATAGCAGAGCTCCTTTGATTGATTCTATAAATACAACCAAAACAAAAATAATTAAACAAGAAAATGAGGTTTTTGGTTCAGATCTGTTTAATAACCCTGACAACAGATTTGAAGTAAATTTAAGAATGCCTACGCCTAAGAATTATATTATTGGTGCAGATGATGAAATTAGTATTGATATTTTTGGATATCAGGAAGCCAATTATAAATTGGTAGTAACCCCTGAAGGCATTATCAATATACCCAATATTGGCTATGTGTCTGTAAATGGGTTAACAATTGATCAGGCAACCCAGCGAATCAAAAGTAAAATGGTGAAAAATGGGTATGCTCGTTTGGCAGTTGGTGGTCAAACACAATTGGCTGTTAATATAAGTAAAATACGTACCATAAAAGTTACGGTGATTGGCCAAGCGAGAACACCAGCTACCTACAGCTTATCATCTTTATCAACCTTATTTAATGCTTTGTATGCCTGTGGCGGTCCTAATGAAAAAGGATCACTGAGAAAAATTGAATTAATCAGAGATAATAAAGTAATAGCTGTGTTTGATGCATATGATTACTTACTTAAAGGTTTTCAAACTAAAAATATTCGTCTTAATGATCAGGATGTGATTCGTATTCCGGTGGCTGCTGATCAAGTAAAATTAAAAGGCGAGGTCATGCATCCGGGTATTTTTGAAATGCTACCCAATGAGTCTTTAACAGCGTTGATCAATTTTGCACAAGGGTTTACAAGTAGTGCCTACACTGCTTCGGTAACGGTAGATCAGTTCACTGATAAAGAGAAAAAAATGCAAGATATTCGGAAAGAAAATTTTGCAAGCTATTACCCAAAACGTGGAGATGAAATAACAGTAGGAAAAATTCTAGATCGTTATAGCAATAGAGTTGCTGTAGGGGGTGCGGTATATCGTCCGGGACGTTTTGAATTAACGCTAAATTTAACCTTGTCTCAGCTTATTCAAAAAGCAGATGGTATTAAAGAAGATGCCTATGCTGAAAGGGGATTGTTGTTTAGAACCAATTATGATTTAACAAAAGAAGTTGTTGCATTTGATGTTGCAGCAATAGTAAATGGTAAGCAGCAAGATATTTTGTTGAAAAAAGATGATTCGGTATTCATTGCTTCGGCAAAAGATTTTTCACAAGTTTATACTTTGACTGTTGAGGGCGAAGTCAAAAATCCCGGAATATTTGAATATTATAAAGGAATTACTCTGAAAGATTTATTGTTTCAAACAGGCGGTTTTACAGATGCGGCGAGTCCACAGAGAATAGAAATTGCCAGTCGAATTAATGGTGATAGTGCTTCTAAAACTATTATCGCACAAGTAATTGAAATAGCTAGTAGCAAAGATTTAAGTTTTAAAAACAATGAAATAATATTACAACCTTGGGATGTAGTGAGTATCAGAAAAAATCCCGGTTACAGAGTACAAGAGAAAGTGCGTATTGAGGGTGAGGTGATGTACCCGGGTACTTATGTTTTGAGAAGCAAAGAAGAAAAAGTAAGTGATATTTTAAAAAGGGCTGGGGGACTTACTCAGCAAGCAAATTCCAATGGAGCAAATATTGTAAGAATCAACACGAGTATATTAAAAAATGACAATTCAGAGATTCTTACCAAATTAAAAAGAATAAATGATACATCATCGAAGTTATTGGAGGAAGTGAATAAATCTACCGTAAAAATTGGTTTGCGTTTAGATGAAATTATGAATAACCAAGAAAATAATTTAGAAAATATTACACTGGTTGAAGGAGATATTATCACTATTCCAAAACAAAAGAATGTTGTAAAAGTAAATGGTGAAGTAATGTTTCCTACAGAAATTGTATATAAGCAAGGAGAGTCAATTAACTATTATATTAACAAAGCCGGAGGTTTTTCAGATAATGCCAAAAAGAAACGTTTGTATGTATTAAATGCCAATGGAACTGCATCGAAAACAAAGAAATTTTTATTTTTTAGAAAATTTCCAACTGTGAGTGCAGGTTCGGAAATTTTAATTCCAAAAATTCCGGAGGGGGGTAAAAAAGGATTAACCACAGCAGAGTGGTTGGCAGTTGCTAGTGGTATGGCTTCATTGGCAGGAATAGCTGTGGCAATTATTAATGTTTCAAAATAACAAAAATGGGTAGTCAAAATAAAGAATTACACCTCTTCGATGTTTTCCAAATTCTGAAAAATATTTTCAGTTTATTATTAAAAAAATGGAAGAATATCTTACTAGGGGGAGTTTTTTTTGGATTGATAGGTGTAGCCTATGCTTGGCTTTCAAAACCGTCTTATGTTGCTAAAATTATTTGCGCATCTGAGGGTGATAAGCAAGGTGGGTTAAGTGGTTATATGGGAATTGCTTCTCAATTTGGAATAGACTTGGGTGGTAGTGGTGGATCGGTGTTTCAAGGAGATAATTTAGTTGAATTTTTGCATACAAAATTTATCATCAGAAAAACACTTTTTTCAAAACAAAACGATAAAACATTATTAGATTATTATATAAATAATCATAAATTAAATAAGAATTGGAACAAAATTGTACCTAATGGTATAATAAATTTTAATGAAAATGATGATCCAAATCGAATTAAAGACAGTATAGTAGAGAAGATTGTAGAAGTAATTTCAAAAAAGCAATATTCAGTAAATAAGCCGGATAAAAAATTGAGTTTCATACAAATTCAAATGAAGGATGTAAATGAAGATTTTTCTAAGTTGTTTGTTGAAACGTTGGTAAACAATACAGTTAAGTATTATGCAGATTATAAAACAAAACGGGCTCAGCGAAATTATGATTTAATTAAGCATCAGGTAGATTCAATAAAGCAATCTCTTTTAGGAAATATTGAAACTATTGCAGAAACAAATGATTTAAATGTAAATCCTATTAAACAAAAAGTAAGGGCTTCATCTCAAAAAACACAGGTAGATGCAAGTGCCAATGCTGCATTATACCAAGAGCTTTTAAAACAAATGGGATTGGCCCAAATTACCCTTAATAGAGAAACTCCATTGATTCAAATAATAGATAGACCAGTTTTACCATTATTAAATGAAAAACCAAGTAGATTAATCACAGGTATTCTATTTGCTATCATAGGTGGATTTTTAATTTCAATATTTATTATTTTGTCAAATTCATTTGCCGAAAGAAATAGGAAATCATTTCATAGTTAGTTTTTATGGCAGATAAACGCAGATTTTTAATATCAATACATAAATTCTTTTCCTTTTTTGGAATACAGTTACTCGATCTTTTTAGGAATATAACAGGAATATTCTGGTATTTAAGAGATTTTGTCAAGTTGTATCATCAACAGAGACATTCGGCTCTTTTTAAAATAAAATCAGTATATCCTGTATTAACTGATAAATTTGATGATGCAGGAGTAATGCATGGTCATTATTTTCATATGGATTTAGTGGTTGCTCAGGAAATATTTCACAAAAATCCTGATATGCATATTGATATTGGTTCTCGAATTGATGGATTTGTTGCACATGTAGCTTCTTACAGAAAATTGACTATTATCGACATACGAACTATTGAAAGTAAAATTGATAATATTCAGTTTGTAAAAGCAGATTTGATGGGTAACTTACCTAAGGATTTGATTAATAGTACATCAAGCTTAAGTTGTTTACATGCATTAGAACACTTTGGATTGGGTCGATATGGCGATCCAATAGAAATTAACGGGCACATCAAGGGATTTGTAAACATGACCAAAATACTGAAGAAAAATGGTCTTTTTTATTTTGCAGTACCAATTAGTCATAAGCAAAGAATTGTATTCAATGCACATCGTGTATTTAGTATAGATTATTTATGCAAATATTTATTTAAAGACGTTTTTCATATAGAAAATTTTTATTATGTTAATGATCTTGGAAATTTAAATAAACCGCATCTTGATATAATGAATGACGAATTTTTGAGAAGTTATAATTGCCATTATGGCTGTGGAATTTTTGTTTTGAGAAAACTTTAAAGACTAACTTTTTTGAGTAAGAAATTACATGATATAATTAATTTATCCATCCTGGAAATTATTGGTTTAATTTTAGCATCGATTACTTTTGTTTTATTGGCCGGTAATATCATTTTTACTATTACTGAAAGTAAAGTTCATTATGTTTTTTTTGCTGCAGCAAGCATACTAGTTTTATTTTTAACATTTAGATTGGTAATTAATGTAAGAAAACTAATCTATTTCATTCCACTATTAATATCTTTTATATACAATTTCAATAGTAACATTCATAATCAGTTTTTTGTTCTTTCTATTTTACCCTACTTCATAGTTCCATTGGTTTTCTATAACAGATATTTCAATGATTTCAACTTAACTCATTTACTCAAAGTTTTTGAATGGTTTACTGTTCTTAACTTCTTAGGATTGTTGTTGCAGTTGCAGGGTATAGAGTCTCCTTTTTTATATTTAGGTTATGCATTTACAAATGATAATTACCATGAGCGTTATGGATCATTTGCAGGTGGTACATTGGCTTTAGGTTTAGGAGCAACTATAACTGTAATTGATTCTTTTCATAAAATTATTTTTAAAAAAGATAAAACAGCATATACAATATTTATACTGATTTTATCTCTTACAACAATGATTTTAGCCCAGTCCAGAAGATTTTATATTATTGCATTTATTATGATGCTGCTTATTTATTTTGCTAACCCTCAAAAAATATATAACAGAAAAAAAATAATCAAAATATTTCGCACATTTATAATTATTGCTGTTGCATTTTTCATTTTAATGTTTAAATTACAAGACCAATCCTTTTTTATTGAACGATTGGTATCGATTTTTGATTTTAAAAATGACTTAGCCAATTTAGAGCGTATTTCCAAGTGGCTTTTAGCGATTGAGCAATTTTTTAATCATATGTGGTTGGGCATGGGTATTGGAGCAGCCGGTATTATTGGGAAAGGTAATACAGAAGAAATAAATGTTGCTGAGGTTTTTGTTGCAGAAAGTTATTACTTAAAAGTTTTTGTAGAAGCTGGTATTTTTAGCGGGCTTACTTTTTTAGTACTTATATTTCTTTTTTTAAAAGATGCAATTGCATCTTTACAAGATTATGAAAAATCGTTAGCTGCTTTTTTTGTGATTTTTTTCTTTATAGACTGTTTTATGAGTACTTCAATTGAAGGACCATTGTGGGCAACAATTTTTTGGTTATCAGTTGCTAAAGTTTCAAAATATTCAAGCAACTAATGAAATCGATTATTCCATTCGTCATTAAAATTGTTACTTCTGCTATTGCCATATATACCAATATGCTACTAGCTAAACTTTTAGGTTTACAGTATTATGGTGTATTTAATAGTATGTTATCTGTTGTTTTTGTAATAGGATTAATTACCGATTGGGGTTTTAGTTCTTATGGAGCTCAGCTTTTGGCACAAAAAACAACCAAGGAAGAAAAGATTTTATTTATTAATCATTCCTTTTCTTTTCGCATTATCCTTTCAGTTTTTTTTTCATTGTGTTATGCCATATTTTGTTATCTGCATTTTAAACAAGACATCTTTTATTATTTATGTGGAATACCCATTATTCTTTTTAATTTTTTAAATCCTGAGTGGATTTGCAGAGGTATATTCAGACCTGACTGGGCTAGTTACCGGCAATTTTTTTTTACACTCCTTAATTTGGCATCCTATTTTGTAATTTATAAATTTCGTTTACCAAAGTATTTGTCTTTTTTACTGTATTCTGCTAATACATTAATCAGTTATTTTATAATATTCCGAAGTTTACGTAATGTTATACACTTTAATTTTATAATAAGTATAGAGTGGCATGAACTAAAGTTGTTTTTTAATAAGACGAGTATATTTTTTTTGGGTTATCTGGTTAACAATGTTTTTTATACACTGGGAATAATTTTTTTGGCCCTTTTTGTAAGTAATGCTGAAACTGGAATTTACTCAAGTTATTATACCCTATTCAGTACACTGACTACTCCAATTGTTATAACTTATACACTATTTTCACCCAAGGTAAATGAACTATCAAATATATTTTTTTGGAACAAGTACTTTAAAGTGATTCTAAATATATGCCTTGCAGGAACGGTGGTGTTACTGTTTGGTGAAAAGCTGTATTCGTTTTTTTATCCAAAAGAGTTTGTATATAACCAGAAGTATAATTTTCTTACAGTTGGTATTTTTATATGTTTTTGTTTTGAAGCTCTTTTTATTCTTACGCTAATTATTAATAATAGGCCTAAATTGTATTTCAGACTAAACTTGTTGGGTTTATGTATTAATTTAACCGGTTTATCAATAATTATGTATACTAATGTATTAAATGCATATAATGCTCTTTTTACTTTGTTAAGTACGCAGGTAATTATTATTATACTGGCATTAATAATAAATAGAGGGCTCTTAAAGTACTTATTAAATTATGATGTAATAGCTTTTTTAATATGTACATGCATTATTGTTATTGCCATGTATTTAAATATACCAATTGTTTATTATGTTACAAGTATTCTGGGAATGATATATGCTGCAGTAAGTACAGTATATACTTTACGAAAACTGTATTAATATTAAATTCTTAAATGCAAACACCCTACATATCGATTTGTATTCCAGCGTATGAATATGATTATCTGCTTAAAAGATGTTTAAATTCAATTATAACTCAAAGCTATGATAATTATGAAGTGGTTATAACAGACGATAGCTGCCATGATGAATTACGAGCAGTGGTTGAAACATTCAATGATTCAAGAATCAGGTACTATAAAAATGATACTCCTTTAGGGTCGCCTGAAAACTGGAATAAGTCTGTTCAGTTAGCCAGAGGAGAAATTATTAAAATATTACACCATGACGATTGGTTTTCTGATAATCAGTCGTTAAATGAGTTAGCACATTATTTTTTGAGTGACGCAAGTGTTAAAGGTGTTTTTTGCAATTTTAATAAAGCAAATGAAAATCGATTAATTCCAAATCGTCCTTTATCAACTGCCTCATTCAATAAAATTGTACAACAGCCAGAAAGGTTATTATATGCGAATTTTTTAGGGGCTCCAAGTGTATTTACATTCAGACGAACAGTTTTGTATCAATTTGACAATAGGTATAAATGGTATGTTGATGTAGTGTATTATATTCATTATTTAATAAATGAGCGTAATGTAAGATATACTAACAGTCGTTTAGTAAATGTTACATCCAACGCACAAACACAGGTTACCAATACGCTGAATAAAGAGAAAAAAGTACAAGAGCTAATATGGGCATTTGAGAGATATGATTTTTTTAAAAAGCCATACTACAAAAATTTTTTATTGTTCATTTACATTGTAGAGGTATTTAAAAAATATAATATATATAAAGTGCAACTCAGTGCATTGTCAACTTCAAGCGATACGGTAAAAAGTCTTTACCATTGTTATGTGGCAAGTAAAATACCTTTTCCCTATTTCGTATTATCATTTATAAGAAGAGTTATTATTAAATATATTTAATAGTTATATGTTTACAGTAAGGCTAATTGGCGGTATGGGTAATCAGTTGTTTCAGTATGCATTTGCTAAGGCACGATCACTTGATACCAAATCGGATTTTCAGATGGATTTAAACTATTTACTAGACCGTACCCCAAAAAAGGGGTTCACATTTAGGAACTATGGGTTAGACATTTTTGCTATTACTCCATCTATATACAAAAAAGATAAGAAGCTTTTTGCTTTTAGGGTGTACACAGATCGGATTCTGGTTAAACTTTGTCAGATACTGGGTATAAATAATTTATATACAGCTTATATAGGTATTAAGTTTGGTTATGCAACTGTTAGTAATGTAAGTTCAAATTGCTATTTTATAGGTTACTTTCAGAGCTATAAGTATTTTCATCATATACAGCCGTTATTACAGGAAGAGCTGGTGTTGAAAGAGCCTATTGATGAATGTGCCAGAGATATATACACCAATATTCAATTAACCAATAGTGTGTGCCTGCATATACGTAAAGGTGATTATGTGAATCATTCATATCATAATACACTCGATTTTTCATATTATAACAAATCTATCTCTTATATAAAAGAAGTTATTGGCGATATCACTATATTCATTTTTTCTGATGATATAGATTGGTGCAAAGCAAATTTTATCACCGATGTACAGCATATATTTGTAGGGAATGATATTGCCGGCAAAGGTGAAAGAAATCATTTTGAATTGATGCGTAGTTGCAAGCATTTTATTATTGCAAACAGTTCTTTTTCGTGGTGGGCTGCATATTTGGCTATATATAAACATAAAGTGGTTATTGCTCCTCGGAAATGGTTTAAGAATGATAATCGCAATGTTCGGGATATTATTTTACCTGAATGGAAATGCTTTTAAATTAAAATACTAATGATTAAACATCAATTCTCTGTATTAATTTCAACCTACAAAAATGATTGTTATGTACACTTGGATGCAGCATTGCAAAGTGTTATGCATCAAACATATCCTCCCGCAGAAGTTGTACTAATTATTGATGGGGAGGTTTCTCTAGAAAGTGAATTGTTAATTAAAAAGTATCATGAAAACTATCCGGGAATATTCAAACTAGTCCGTTTAGCAGAAAATAAAGGCCTTGGTTTTGCATTAAGCATTGGATTGATGGAATGTAGCTACAATTTTGTAGCACGTATGGACGCAGATGATATATGCTGTGATAATAGATTTGAACTTCAGTATCTTTTTTTACAAAATAACAATGATATTGCAGCAGTAGGTAGTTATATAACTGAATTTATAAGTATGCCAGGCGACTTAAACAAGCTAAAAGTTGTACCCAATAACCACCAGAATATAGTTAAATACAGTAGATTCCGTAGTCCTATGAATCATCCAACAGTGATGTTCAGAAAAGATCTCGTTCTTGATGCAGGGAACTACAAGCATATGCCTTTATTTGAAGATTATTATTTATGGTTAAGATTAATAAATAAAGGCTATAAGCTTGCAAATATTTCACAAAGTTTACTTTTCTTTCGATTTTCAAATAAAGCATTACAACGTAGGCAAGGCTTTAATTACTTAAAAAAAGAATTCCATTTTTTTAATACTTGTTATCAAGAGTCGCTAATAAGTTTCGGTAGTTTTTGTAAATTATTATTAATGCGACTGCCTTTAAGATTAATTCCTTATAATATATTAAGACATTTTTATCTTAATGTATTAAGAAAGTAAAGAAGTACATTAAAAATAGGTTTATACTCTTTTTCTATAAACTTCACTTATCCTTTTTTTTATAGTATAGTTTTTTAAGTTTTGTAATATAGATTAAGCATTTGGTTATAATTTGTTTTCAAAAAAAATATTATGCAAGCTATTATACTCGCAGGTGGTTTAGGCACACGTTTAAAAACAGTAGTAGCAGATAAGCCAAAGGCTTTATCTCAAGTAGCAGGTTCTCCTTTTTTATACTATGTAATTGAGCATCTTAGAAAAGAAGGCATTACCGATTTTATTTTTTCTCTGGGTTATTTATCTGAGCAAATCATAACTTTTTTAAAAAATTGTTATCCAGATTTAAGCTATAAGTATTATATAGAAACAAGGCCTTTAGGTACGGGTGGTGGTATTAAAAAAGCACTTGAACTTGCAACCGAAAAAGATGTATTAATAGTGAATGCAGATACTTTTTTTGAGGTAAATATATCTTTAATGATGCAGGTGCATCAAAAAGCACAAGCAAATTGCACAATAGCATTAAAGGCTATGACTGATTTTGACAGATATGGAACTGTTGCAATAGATGCAGAAAAGAATATTGTTTCATTTAAAGAGAAAGCGTATACCCAATCGGGCTTGATTAATGGGGGATACTTAATATTAGATAAAGGCTTTTTTGAGGTAACCACTGCTCACTTGTCTGATGTATTTGGGTTTGAGAAGGATTTTTTAGAGCCCAACCTTGAAAAAATGACTATAAAAGGCATTATTTCTGACGGTTATTTCATAGATATTGGCATACCTGAAGATTATTTAGAGGCTCAAAAGGTGTTTAAAAATTTCCGATAACTGCGGATAATTAATCTGTTTTTGTAGAAAAAAAATTTCATCGTCCGAATATCGCATATTTCCTTAACTTTCCCGCCAAAATATTAAACTTAAAGATGAATGTTTGCATAATTGGAGGATCAGGATTTATTGGTAGTCATTTAATTAATACTATTGCCTCTCATCATAGTGTTACTAATATTGATAAACAATTACCAGCTTTTGATGTTATTGGTGTCACCACTAAAATAGCTGATGTTAGAGATTATGATTCGATAAAAGCTGTTATGCCAGACAATACAGACTATGTTATATTACTTGCCGCCGAACACAGAGATGATGTGTCTCCGGTTTCGTTGTACTATGATGTAAATGTTGAGGGTGCTCACAATGTACTTAAAGTAATTGTAGAAAAAAACATTGGCTGAGGCGATAGAAATTACAATAAAAAGTATTGTTTTAAATAAATAAATTCATGAAGAAAGCAATTATTACAGGTATCACAGGACAAGATGGAGCTTACTTGTCGGAGTTGCTATTGAAAAAAGGCTATGAAGTGCATGGTATTAAAAGAAGAAGCTCTTTGTTTAATACTGGAAGAATAGACCATTTCTATCAAGATCCGCATATACCTGATCGTCATTTACACTTACACTATGGGGATTTAACAGACAGCACTAACTTAATCAGAATTATTCAAGAAGTACAGCCAGATGAAATTTATAATCTTGCTGCAATGAGTCATGTGCATGTAAGTTTTGAAACACCCGAATATACCGCTAATGCAGATGGTATAGGCACTTTGAGAATTTTAGAAGCTGTTCGTTTATTGGGTTTAACAAAAAAAACAAAAGTATATCAAGCTTCAACTTCAGAATTATACGGATTGGTTCAAGCTGTTCCTCAAAGTGAAACAACACCATTTTATCCTCGTAGTCCGTATGCTGTTGCAAAAATGTATGCGTATTGGATTACCGTAAATTATCGCGAAGCTTATGGAATATTTGCTTGTAATGGGATTCTTTTTAACCATGAATCTCCATTACGTGGTGAAACATTTGTAACAAGAAAAATTACCAGAGCAGTAGCTAAAATTGCTTTGGGCTTTCAAGAAACTTTATACTTAGGTAATTTAGATGCGAAAAGAGATTGGGGTCATGCAAAAGATTATGTAGAAGGAATGTGGTTGATTTTACAACAAGAACAGCCCGAAGATTTTGTGCTGGCAACAGGCATTACTACACAAATCAGAGAGTTTGTGAAAATGGCTTTTGCTGAAATTGGAGTTGAATTAGCATTTAGAGGAAGTGCTGAAAATGAAGAAGGCTATGTTGTTGCAAATACTGGTAATCATGATGTTACTTTGGGTAGAGTAGTGGTTAAAGTAGATCCTCATTATTACAGACCAACAGAAGTGGATTTATTAATTGGTGATGCCTCTAAAGCTTACCAAAAATTAGGGTGGAAACCAAAATATACATTAGCTGAAATGGTTACTGAAATGGTTGCAAGTGACATTCAGATATTTTCTAAAGAAAAGTTTTTAAAGGATAATGGTTTTGAAACAAAAACCGGATTCGAATAATTAAGATGAATAAGCAATCAAAAATTTATATAGCAGGCCATCGTGGTATGGTAGGAAGTGCTATTTACAGAAATTTGTTGCAAAAAGGATTCACCAATATTGTATGTAAAACTTCTGCTGAATTAGATTTACGTAATCAGGAAGATGTGAACAATTTCTTTGCTGCAGAAAAACCGGAATATGTTTTTTTAGCTGCTGCAAAAGTGGGTGGTATCATGGCTAATAATACCTATCGTGCTGATTTTATTTATGAAAACTTAATGATTGAAGCGAATATTATTCACGCTGCATTCGTTAATAAAGTAATCAAACTATTATTCCTCGGATCATCATGTATTTATCCCAAATTAGCTCCACAACCCTTAAAAGAAGAATATCTTTTATCGGGTTATTTGGAAAGCACCAATCAGCCTTATGCTATTGCAAAGATTGCGGGCATTGAATTGTGTGATAGTTACAGAAGACAATATGGGTGTAATTTTATTTCTGCCATGCCTACTAATTTGTATGGTCCAAATGATAATTACGATTTAAATAATTCGCATGTTTTACCCGCTTTGCTGAGAAAATTTATCACGGCAAAAAATAATAATGCATCAGAAGTTGAAATTTGGGGAACAGGAACGCCACTACGTGAATTTTTGCATGTGGATGATTTGGCAGAAGCCTGTTATTTTTTAATGGAGAATTATCATAAAGAGGGGTTGGTAAATGTGGGTGTTGGAGCTGATATAACCATTTATGAATTGGCACAATTGATTCAAAAAATTGTAGGGTATACTGGAGAAATAAAATTAAATAAGACTAAACCCGATGGAACACCACGGAAATTAATGGATGTTCAAAAATTGACCGCTTTGGGATGGAAAGCCTCTATTACTTTGGAAGATGGTATCAGAAGTGTTTACAATGAAGTGAAACTAAATGGCTGGAGTTAATGATTTTCGATATAATAATTACAAACCTAGAATAGTTATTATTTTAAATAGATTGGTAATAGGTGGGCCTTCTGCCGATACAATTTCTCTGGCATTTTATTTGCAAAAAAAATTTGAGATACTGATTTTATTTGGCGAAAAAGAATCTGACGAAATACAAGCAGATTTTTTATTGAAAAAATATCCTAATCTCCAACTAAAAAAAATAAAATATTTACGTAGATCAATTAATCCATTGGTTGATATTGCTGCATTCTTTTCCATTTTAAGTATTTTTTATTCCTTCAAGCCAACCATCGTACATACACATGGCAGTAAAAGTGGTTTTTTGGGCAGATTTGCTGCTTGGTTATCCTCTGTTCCAGTAATTATACATACATTTCACGGACACCTTTTTCATGCTTATTTTCACGAATCTATTAGTAAAATAATTTTATTTTCAGAAAAATTACTTGCAAAAATTACAACCTCAATTATTACATTAAGTGAGCAACAACAGTTTGATTTAATTTATAAATATAAAATTGCTGATAAAAATAAAATCATTTTAATTCCACTTGGGGTAGATGAAAATTTATTACAAGAAAATATTTCATTACACAGGAATAATTTTAGAGAAAAATATGCATTACGAAAAAATGATATTGCTATTGGAATTATTGGCAGGATCGTACCTATAAAAAATCATCAACTATTTATCAAAATTGCGGAAGAATTATTAAGTAATGGAATCGAAAATATATTCTTTTTCATTGTAGGAGATGGAAATGGAAAAGTTGAGTTACAAAATTATCTATTGAGTAAACATTTATCATATGCAGAAGGGCTTAATACAAATAATTCAAAATTTATTTTTACTTCATGGATTGAAAATATGGCAACAGTATATCATGGACTTGATATAGTACTACTTACATCATTAAATGAAGGAACACCCCTCTCTATTATTGAATCTCAAATTTGTGGCAAGCCTGTTGTTGCTGCTAATGTTGGTGGGGTAAAAGATACTTTTAATCCCAATAAATCAGGATTTTTAATTGATGGTTTTGAATCGGCTAAATATATAGAAGCCTTGATGCTATTGATTAATAACGAAGCATTACGAAAAGAAATGAGTAATCATGCAACTGAGTTCTCAATAGTGAACTATAAAAAAGAAAATGAGGTAACTGCAACTGCCAAACTATATCAGTACCATCTTTCTAGTCAACTAATTTAGAATAACAATCAGCGTTTATATTTGCGAATAATAATAAAGAATAAATGAGTAAAACTATTTTAATTACAGGTGGTGCGGGTTTTATTGGAAGCCATGTGGTAAGATTATTTGTTACCAA
>CANGTN010000034.1 GCA_947456805.1 Chitinophagaceae bacterium
GTAAAAAGCTATCCCAAATATTTTAATAGCAGGGTAAGTAAATTATTGTTAACCGATCAAGATCCGTTTGATTTTCCGGGATTATCATTCATTCAAAACGTAGACGAGAGTAAAGCGCTGAACGACAACCATCACCCAATGATAATTATTTCGGCAAGCGGTATGGCAGATGCAGGAAGGGTAAAACACCATATTGCCAACAATATTGATAACCAGCAAAATACCATTTTACTAGTTGGTTATTGCGAACCAAATAGCTTAGGCGGCAGATTAATGAACGGAGAAAAAGAGGTGCGAATTTTTGGAGAATTTTATCGTGTAGTTGCAGAAGTTGGGACTATGCGAAGTATGAGTGCTCATGGAGATTACGAAGATTTAAGTCAGTTTTTGGCTTGTCAAAAGCCGACATTAGTGAAAAAAGTTTTTGTGGTACATGGCGAAGAGAATGTACAACTTGATTTTCAGCAAAGACTTGTTAATAAAGGATTTCAAGATGTTGTAGTGCCCCACTTGCACGAAAGTTTTTTCTTGTAAATTATACTGAAATCAAATTGAATAATTTAGTTCAACTCAAAATTTTACAATTGATAGCCTTACTTATCTTTGTCGCATGCACAAATTAAGCATGGATGAACTGGGCAGAAAATCGGTTGAAGAATTTAAACAAGCCGAAAAAAATCCCATCATTATTATACTCGACAACATTCGCAGCGTTTACAATGTGGGTAGTATTTTTCGTACTGCCGATGCTTTCTTAATAGAAGGAATTTGTATTTGTGGCTACAGCCCAACACCCGAACACAAGCAAATGGCCAAAACAGCCTTAGGTGCAACTGATACAGTGGATTGGATTCATTATCCTAATGCATTGGAAGCAGTTCAGGAATTGAAACAAAAAGGATATACTGTATTTGCAATTGAACAAGCGGTGGGTAGTATTTCATTGGAAAAATTTCAGGCAAATAATTATTCAAAAATTGCAGTAATTATGGGCAATGAAGTAGAAGGTGTTCAACAATCACTGATTGAAGCTTGCGATGGCTGTATTGAAATTCCTCAGTTGGGAATGAAGCATTCATTGAATGTTTCTACGGCAGCGGGTGTTATTCTTTGGAAATTGGTTGAGTTTCGAATTAATAAATAATTTTTTGTAATCGGCTGTTGAATTACAATCAACACCTGTTGCGTCGCACACTTGTAGCATATAACTTTACCCATCAATCAACAATTCTATTTTAAATTTTGTTTTCAAGATATGACAACCGTTAAAAATTATCTTTCACTAGTCAAATTTTCACACACCATTTTTGCAATGCCTTTTGCTTTGATTGGTTTTGTGGTTGCATTAACTCAAACAGATATATTCATTCAACATGCTGTTTCACCTTCTTTTATTAGTTTATCAAAAAACCAACTCTTTGTAAAATTTTTTCTTGTAATAATTTGTATGGTTACGGCACGTTCTGCAGCAATGGCTTTTAATCGTTATTTAGACAGAAGCTTTGATGCAAAAAATCCTCGAACAGCTATCAGAGAAATTCCCAAAGGAATTATTTCGGCAAATAGTGCATTGCGTTTTGTTATTATCAATTGTCTTGTATTTATTACAGCTACTTTTTTTATCAATTCAATATGTTTTTATTTATCGCCTGTTGCATTGTTTGTAATATTATTTTACAGCTATACCAAACGCTTCACAGCCTTATGCCACTTGGTTTTGGGGATTGGATTGTCATTGGCGCCAATAGGAGCATATTTGGCTGTAACAGGAGCTTTTGCATGGTTGCCTATTTTGTTTTCATTGGCTGTAATTTTTTGGGTAAGTGGTTTTGATATCATTTTTGCATTGCAAGATGTTGGTTTTGATCAGTCACAAAAATTATATTCTATTCCTGCTTTGCTTGGTATAGAGAAAGCATTGCGTGTTTCAGAATTGTTGCATATCACCAGTACAGTTTGTATAATTGCTGCAGGTATCTATGGTGCTTTTGGTGGTTTGTATTGGGTCGGAGTTGCAGTATTTGTCGGAATGTTGTTTTACCAGCATACAATCGTAAAACCCAATGATTTAAGTAAAGTAAATATCGCTTTTATGACTGCCAACGGCTTTGCAAGTGTTGTATTTGCATTGTTTGTAATTGCAGATATTATTGTAATGAATTAAAAAATAACCATTAAAATATGGCTAGAATAATTTGTATTGATTATGGTGGAAAACGAACCGGACTTGCTGTTACAGACCCGCTGCAAATTATTGCAACAGCCTTAGATACTATATCAACGCAAGATTTAATTCCGTACCTTAAAAATTATTTTCTGCAAGAACAAGTTGAACTTATTTTAATTGGCGAACCTTTAAATCTGGATGATTCCCCCACGCATGCAACACCCTTGGTGCATCAGGCTATTAGGCAGTTGCAAAAACAATTTCCTGCTATTCCTATTCAAACTGTAGATGAAAGATTTACCAGTAAAATGGCAACGCAGGCGATGATTCAAATGGGTATGAAGAAAAAAGATAGAGAGGTGAAAGCCAATAAAGACAAAATCGCAGCAACTATTATGCTGCAAGAATATTTAGCCAATAAATAACAATTATAATTTCATTTGATTGAATTGGGCTACTGAATGTTATTTTTGCGATTGAATTAAATTTCTCAACATAATTTTTAAAAGATGATTCTTCCTATTGTGGCTTATGGTGCAGCTGTATTAAGAAAAGTAGCACAAGATATTGATGCAAATTATGACGGCTTACCCAAATTAATAGAAGATATGTGGGAAACCATGTATGCCAGCAATGGCGTAGGTTTGGCTGCTCCGCAAATCAATAAAAATATTCGTTTGTTTGTATTGGACAGTACTCAAATATTTGAGCATTTGGAAGCAGATGAAAAAGGAAAATATCCTGATGAACCAGGCATTAAATCTGTGTTCATCAATACCCGTATAATTGCCCTGGAAGGAAAAGAATGGTCTTACAATGAAGGTTGCTTATCTATTCCAAAAATCAGAGAAGATATCATGCGTTCAGAATCGGTAGTTTTAGAGTACTACGATGAAAATTTTGTACAACATACCAAAACCTTTAACGGAATTACTGCAAGGGTTATTTTGCATGAATATGATCATTTGGAAGGTAAACTTTTTATCGATTATTTAAAGCCTTTGAAGAAAAAATTATTACAAGGTAAATTCAATGACATTACCAAAGGAAAAGTTAGAGTAGATTACAAAATGATTTTCATTAAATGAGAAACATAGTAATTATATATTTACTTTTAATTACCAATATTAGTCTCGCACAAGACACCACTTTTATCATTGACAAACAAAAATTAACACTCCCCGATGTAATTGTTCGCAATAATTTTGATTACAAAAGATTGTTACAACAAATAAAGGAAGATACTACCTTTTATAAGGCTTTCCGTAACTTGCGTGTGATTGGATTTACTTCTTACAACGATATAAAAATGTTGGATAAAGAAGGTATTACAAAAGCTTCTTTGCTTAGTAAAACAAGACAAAACAGACTGGGTAATTGCCGTACAATGGATGTTTTAGAAGAAACAATCACAGGGGATTTTTATGATGCAAATCATCGTTTTAATTACCTCACACCTGAGTTATATGCAAGTCTTTTTTTTACAAAAAATACAATTTGTAACGAAAATAATATTGTAAAAGGGCATGATTTTTCGACATCTGATAAAAAGGGAATGGATAAACACAAGGAGCAATTGAAAATGTTGTTTTTTAATCCAGGAAAAAAAATTCCTGGCATCCCATTTATTGGTGAAAAATTAGATTTGTACGATGATGCTGCTAAAAAAATATACCAATACAAATTGGATATTCAGGAACGTAATGGTGAAATGTTTTACGTTTTTGCAATCACCCCAAAAGAAGATTTAGGACTACTGAAAAAAGACAGGGTAGTAGTTGATGAAATGATAACCTGGTTCAATATTAAAACCCTTGAAGTAATGTATCGCAATTATGTACTCAGCTACAAAGCAGGTGTGTATGACTTTGATGTGAGCATGGAAATAGAAATGACAAAATACAACAACTTAACTGTTCCCAAAGTGCTTCGCTACCGTGGCAACTGGGATGTAATATTCAAAAAGCGTGAACGTGCTTTGTTTACAGCTACTCTGTTTGATTTTAAATAAATTAGCTAATTATTCCTGTACAATTTTTTGATTAATAAATTTTTCTATTTCAAACTATTTCGCAATTTCAATCTTAACTTTTTTATTTTTTATTTTCTGATCTCTGATTAATAATAATGCAGCCCCAATTTTTGTTTTTCTAATCGCAACAAAAGAGAAGAAATCTTTTACATCTATCAAACCAATATCTTCTTTTTTAAGTTGACCTCTGTTGCTTAAAAATCCAACAATATCTATTTTGTTTACTTTGTCTTTTTTGCCTGCAGCAATGAAAAGTGTTGTCCACTTTGGTTTTTCAGGTAACGGACTTGATTCAGGTACATCTAGTACATCAGTATTTGCATCAATATAATTCGGTAGTTTTTCTTCAGGAGAAAGTATTACAATTGCTGTGCCGCTCGATTCCATTCTTGCCGTTCTGCCATTGCGATGTGTGAAGATTTCTTCGGTATGTGGTAAGTGATAATGTACAATATATCTGATGTTAGGAATGTCCAAACCCCTTGCTGCAAGGTCGGTTGTAATTAAAATTAAATTACTGCCATTTCTGAATTTACATAAAGCGCTGTCTCTTTCTTGTTGTTCCATTGCACCATGATAAAACTCATTGGCAATTCCTTTCTCTTTCAACATTGCACTTGTTCTTTCAACACTTTCTCTGTGATTGCAAAAAACAATGGTTGATTGTCCGCCTAAAAAACAAAGTAATCGGTATAAAATATTCACTTTGTCTTTATCCTCTGAATGTACAATTTGAATTTTTAATTTTTCTTCCGGTAATATTTCATCCGATAAAAAATTAAGTGTTTGTAAATCCTGTAAGCCAATAAAATCAGGTATTGTAACCGAATCTGTTGCCGAAGTTAAAATTCGTTTTTTAATATTAGGAAGCGATTGGATAATGAAACTCATTTCTTCCAAAAAACCCAATTCCAAACTTTTATCAAATTCATCAAGTATTAAAGTAGTAATTGATTCTGTTTTGATATTATTTCTGCGAATGTGATCTGCTAATCTGCCAGGAGTACCAACCAATAATGCAGGGGCTTCTATTAAATTATTTTCTTCAATTTCACGTTTGTGACCGCCATAACAACAAGTGATTTTTAAGTGAGTCCCCATCTTCTTGAATACGCCTTCAATTTGTAAAGCCAGTTCTCTTGAAGGAACAATTATAATTGCCTGAGTTTGATTTTTTTTGTCTTCTATCAAATTTAAAATTGGTAGTAAAAAAGCCAATGTTTTTCCCGATCCGGTTGCAGATAACAACATGATATCATGATTCGTTTTAACCGCTGCACTGGTATTCAATTGCATTTCATTCAATGCCTGAATTTTCAAGTTTTCTAAAACTTTTTCTGTTGATATGTTATGTTGCATAGCGGCAAAAGTACGTTAGATATAGTGAAGTGCTTATTTAATGATGAAATGGCAAAGAATTAAAAATAAAATTTCCGATTGATTTTATTTTCAACCCTATATTTGCAACGAGGCAGGTCTTATACGACCAGCTCCTGCTGAACCTCCCCAGGGTAGGAATACAGCAAGGATAGGTGGTTGAGCGGTGCGATATGAGTAGCCTGCCTTGTTTCTTTTTCTCCGGAGCTTAAACTTAAAACTAACGCCTTAGGGCGAAATATAACATGAAATTTTTTATAGATACTGCCAACCTTGCGCAAATCAGCGAAGCAAACGACTTAGGAATTTTAGATGGCGTTACCACCAATCCATCTTTGATGGCTAAAGAAGGCATCAAAGGAGAAGAAGCCATTGTTGCTCATTACAAAACAATTTGTGATATGGTTGATGGCGACATCAGTGCAGAAGTGTTGGGTGTTACATTTGAAGGTATTGTTGAAGAAGGAAAAAAGCTTGCTGCCATTCATCCGAATATTGTGGTAAAAGTTCCAATGATTAAAGACGGTATCAAAGCAATCAAATGGTTTTCTGACAATGGGATCAAAACAAATTGTACTTTAATTTTTAGTGCTGGACAGGCAATTTTGGCTGCAAAAGCAGGTGCCACTTACATTTCACCATTCATAGGTCGTATAGATGACGGTGGTTGGGATGGTGTACAACTGATAGAACAAATAGCACAGATTTATGCAGTTCAAGGATTTAAAAGCCAAATTTTAGCTGCTTCTATTCGTAATCCAAATCATATCATCCGTTGCGCTGAAGCTGGTGCAAATGTTTGTACTTGTCCTTTAGATTCTATTTTGGGTTTATTAAAACATCCCTTAACTGATATAGGTTTAGCTAAGTTTTTAGAAGATGCTAAAAAAATGTAATTTTTTTATATTTGTTTATTAAGCCGCTTAATTGCGGCTTTTTTTATGTTAAAAATTTTTACATAATTTTTGAATAAAATTTTTTACTAACAAGCGTTAGCCTATTTTTGCCGCACAATTAATACATATGCAATTTACTTTAAGCGAAGAACATCAAATGATAGAAAAAGCTGCAAAAGATTTTGCAGTAAATGAATGTTTGCCCGGCGTTATCGACAGAGATGAACACCAAAGATTTCCGAAAGAGCAAATTATGCAACTTGCCGATCTTGGTTTTATGGGCATGATGGTTAGTGCTGAATACGGAGGAAGCGGCATGGATACCGTAAGTTATGTATTGGCAATGGATCAAATCAGCAGAGTAGATGCAAGTGTTAGTGTATGTATGAGTGTCAATAATAGTTTGGTTTGTTATGGTTTAGAATCTTTTGGAACAGAAGCACAAAAGCAACAATATTTAACTCCTTTGGCACAGGGAAAAAAAGATGGAGAATTATATATTGGTGCATTTTTATTAAGTGAGCCAGAAGCAGGCAGCGATGCTACAAGCCAACGTACAACCGCAGAAGACATGGGTGATTATTATTTATTGAATGGCACTAAAAACTGGATTACGAATGGTTCATCTGCATCGGTATATTTAGTAATGGCACAAACAGATGTATCTAAAGGCAGTAAAGGAATCAATTGTTTGATAGTAGAAAAAAACTGGCCCGGTGTTACTGTTGCCGCAAAAGAAAATAAATTAGGAATCAGAGGCAGCGATACGCATACAATCATGTTTACCGATGTAAAAGTTCCTAAAGTAAACAGAATTGGAGAAAATGGTTTTGGTTTTAAGTTTGCGATGAAAACATTAGCCGGAGGCCGCATAGGTATTGCATCTCAGGCTTTGGGTATTGCAACGGGTGCTTATGAACTTGCATTAAAATATGCTAAAACAAGAAAAGCTTTTGGTAAAGAAATTGCACAACATCAGGCAATTCAATTTAAATTAGCTGATATGGCTACAAAAATTGAAGCAGCTCGTTTACTGTGCTTAAAAGCAGCTTGGGAAAAAGACAATGGATTGGATTACACTTTAAGCAGCAGCATGGCAAAAGTATTTGCAAGTGAAACCGCAATGTGGGTAACTACAGAGGCTGTTCAAATACACGGTGGATATGGTTTTGTGAAAGAGTACCATGTAGAGCGCATGATGCGTGATGCAAAAATTACACAGATATACGAAGGCACAAGCGAAGTACAAAGAATCGTAATCAGCAGAAGTATTTTGGGTTAGGGTTGGCTATTTTTTTTATTTTAATCCCTGAGTGAATTTCAATCAGGGATTTTTTATGATAATTGTTTTGTAATCAGCTTCCGAATAACTATGTAACTCTTGTTGCGTCGCACACTTCAGCGTTTCAATAAATCCGGACAATTATTTCCTAATTTAGTTTTTAAACGCTATTTAGTTACAATTGTCAATGCCTATTCCTTGTAAGATAAATCTATTTCAATATAATATTAAATTACAGCTTTATTTAAATGATGGCTTTAACTATAACTAAAAGCCCCTGCATTACTGCAAGGGCTTTTGGAAAAACTATTTCAATTTAAAGTTTACTTTACTTCTTCAAATTGTGCATCTTCTACAGTATCTTCTTTGCTACCTGCAGCTGTTCCGGAACCTTGAGCGCCAGCTTGTTCAGCACCTGCACCTTCAGATTGTGCTTTGTAAATTTCTTCACTTGCTGCAGTCCATGCAGTATTCATTTCTGCTAATGCAGTATCAATTGCAGCACCATCTTGTGATTTGTGTGCTTCTTTTAATTTTTCCAATGCAGCTTCAATTGGTGCTTTTTTATCAGCAGGAATTTTTTCTCCAAATTCTTTTAATTGTTTTTCTGTTTGGAATATTAAACTATCTGCCTGATTGATTTTTTCAACTTTTTCTCTTGCGGCTTTATCTTCAGCTTCATGTGCTTTGGCTTCGGCTTTCATTTTTTCAACCTCTTCTTTACTTAAACCACTTCCTGCTTCAATACGAATTTTTTGTTCTTTGCCGGTGCCTTTATCTTTTGCACTTACGTTCAACATGCCATTCGCATCAATATCAAAAGTTACTTCAATCTGAGGAACACCACGAGGTGCAGGAGGAATACCATCTAAGTTAAATACTCCCAAGCTTTTGTTTTGTGCAGCCATTGGTCTTTCACCTTGCAATACATGTATTTGTACGCCTGGTTGGTTGTCAGAAGCTGTACTATAAACTTCAGTTTTCTTTGTAGGAATTGTTGTATTACTTGAAATCATTGTTGTCATTACACCACCCATTGTTTCAATACCTAAACCTAATGGCGTAACATCCAATAATAATACATCCTTTACTTCTCCTGTTAGTACACCACCCTGAATTGCAGCACCTACAGCAACAACTTCATCGGGATTTACTCCTTTGTTTGGTTTTTTACCAAAGAATTTTTCTACAATTTCTTGCACTTTCGGAATACGTGTACTACCACCAACTAAAATTACTTCATCAATTTCAGAGGTATTATAACCTGCATCTTTTAAAGCAGCTTCACAAGGTTTTAAACAACGGTCAAATAATTTGTCTGCTAATGCTTCAAATTTTGCACGTGTTAATTTTACAACCAAGTGTTTAGGAACTCCATCAACTGCTGTGATATAAGGTAAATTAATTTCCGTTTCTGTACTTGAACTTAATTCAACTTTTGCTTTTTCAGAAGCTTCTTTCAAACGTTGCAAAGCCATAGGATCTTTACGTAAATCAATCGCTTCCTGGTTTTTAAATTCATCAGCCAACCAGTCCATGATTACTTTATCAAAATCATCACCACCTAAGTGTGTATCACCATTGGTACTTTTTACTTCAAAAACACCATCACCCAAATCAAGTACGCTAATATCAAATGTACCACCGCCTAAATCGAACACGGCAATTTTTTGATCTTGTCCTTTCTTATCCAAACCGTAAGCCAATGCTGCTGCAGTTGGTTCGTTTACGATACGCTTTACATTCAAGCCTGCAATTTCGCCGGCTTCTTTGGTTGCCTGACGCTGAGCATCATTGAAGTAAGCTGGAACAGTAATTACAGCATCAGTAACTTCCGTCCCTAAATAATCCTCTGCAGTTTTTTTCATTTTCTGCAAAATCATTGCACTGATTTCTTGTGGAGTATATAATCTGCCATCGATATCAACACGAACGGTATTGTTATCACCTTTGGAAACTTTGTAACTCCAATGGCTGATTTCTTCAGTAACTTCATCATACCTCCTTCCCATAAAACGCTTTACAGATGTAATGGTATTTTGAGGATTTGTGATTGCCTGACGCTTTGCAGGATCACCAACTTTACGTTCGCCATTTTTTAAAAAACCAACAACCGAAGGTGTTGTTCTTCTGCCTTCTTCATTGGCTATTACTACAGGCTCGTTGCCTTCCATAACTGATACACAACTGTTTGTGGTACCTAAGTCAATTCCTATTATCTTTCCCATGTTTTTAAAATTATGATATGCATAAATCAACCATTATGCCATCAGGAGTTGAAGTGTTAAATTGTCAGATGTTTGATAAATAGAAGAGATTAATTGTTTTTGCCGGCAGTTCACCTTTACAAATTGCAGTATAAAATTCAGGTTTGATTAAAAAAAATGTATCTGCCATTATTTACAAAGCCGCTAGTAATTTGCTGTTGAAATGACAATCTTGCTTTAAAAAAGTAGTTTAATTAGGGTCAATATCTACCACAATATGCATACTTCGGTATGTTTTGTTATTTTGAATTAATCCAATTTGCGATTGGATTTGTGTTTTGCATTGCTGAATTAGTTTTGCATCTTTAGGCAACTTTATTAAAATTTCCCATAAGTATTGATTGCGAATTCTGTCAACAATAGGTTGAGCCGGACCATTAATATAGGATTCAAACTGTTTGCCAAGATTTTTAATAATAATATTTGCCCCTTGCTCTGCAATATGTTTTTCTTTGTGTTTACAAGTAAGTTTTATAATTCTGAAATAAGGAGGATATTGATAAGCTTTCCTACTTTCCAGTTCATAGAAAAATAGTTTCTTATAATCGTGCAATTTTACAAACTCCAATATCGGATGATACGTATTACTCACTTGTACCAATACTTTTCCATTGCCATCTTTTCTTCCCGCACGTCCGCTTACTTGCTCCATTAGTTGATAGGCTCTTTCATTGACTCTGAAATCTGTAAAATTTAATATGCCATCAGCATCTATCACACCAACAAGCTGCACATGTTCAAAATCCAAACCTTTTACAACCATTTGTGTGCCTACTAAAATATCTATGCGTTGTTGTTCAAATAATTTGATTAATGTATCATGATCATTTTTTCCTTTTACTGTATCCAAATCCATCCTAGCAATTCTTGCATCGGAAAATTGTTCGGCTAAAAGCTCTTCAATTTTTTCTGTGCCAAAATTTTTCTGAATGAATTGATGGCTGCCACAAGCTGCACAAGTATTTATTACCGGATAACTGCTGCCGCAATAATGACAACTCAATTTGTTTTTTGCTTTGTGAAATGTAAGTGTTACATCGCAGTTATTGCATTGCGGAATCCAGCCGCAAGTTTGACAAATAGAGTAGGGACTATAACCCCGTCTGTTTTGAAATAAAATAACTTGCTTTTTATTTTTCAAAGCATTGTCAACCGCTTCAATCAATTGTGGGGATAATGCAATTTTTTCTTTGTTAAGATTGGGTATTTTTTTAAGATCAATAACTTCAATAATAGGCATTGCAACATCGCCAAATCTTTCATTCAATTCTACAAGTCCATATTTGTTTTGTATAGCGTTGAAATAAGATTCAATTGAAGGCGTTGCACTTCCCAATAATACTTTTGCATTGAAAATTGAAGCATAATAAATAGCAGCATCTCTAGCATTGTATCTTGGTGCAGGATCTTGTTGTTTGTAGCTTGCATCATGTTCTTCATCTGCAATAATGAGTCCTAAATTTTTAAATGGCAAAAACAAAGAACTTCTTGCACCAAGCACCGCTTTGATTGTTCCGTTTTTTACTTTGTTCCAAATTTCAACCCTTTCATTGGGATTAAATTTGGAATGGTAAATTGCAATATTTCCGCCAAAATGTTTTTGTAATCTTCTGATGATTTGTGTAGTTAATGCAATCTCCGGCAACATATATAAAACTTGTTTGCCTTGTTGCATATATTGTTCAATCAACGAAATATAAATCTGTGTTTTACCACTTGATGTTACCCCATGCAATAAGCAAACTTGCTTTTCTTTAAAAGAATTTTCTATAGCTGTAAGTGCTGTTTGTTGTGCCGTAGATAAAGTAAAATCAATGCTTGTGTCTTTGGGTATTGTTTTAATTCTGTCTGTATTGCGCTTTTCCTGAATTAAAATTTTTTTATCCACCAATCCTTTTAATTGTGCAGCAGAAGCATTGCTTTTTTTGAGCAGCTGTGGTTGTGTTACTTCGCCTTCTGTTTTGCTCAAATGCAAATAGGAAAGCAGCAATTCCATTTGCTTAGGGGCTTTCTGATCATCAAATAATTTACTTAGTTTTTCTTCATCAAAATAATCGGGATGCAGTAAAATATAAGTTTCCGTTTTTACTTTGTACTTCTCTTTTAATTCCTCCCATACATAGCAAATTTTCTTGTCGATTAGTTTTTTAATAATTGGATAAACATGGTTCACATCCAATAATTGTTGCACTTCACTCAACCTCAATTCTTTCTTTATTTCTAGTGCTTGTGCTACTATATATTCCTCATCGCTAAATAAACTTCCATCGTTTAGATCAACAATATTTTCATCATTCCAGATTAAAACACTTTCGCTGTTTAATTTTAAATTCGCAGGAACGGCAGCTTGCATTACTTCACCTTCACTACATAAATAGTAGTTTGCCATCCATTGCCAAAGTTCTAGTTGTGCTGGATAAAGCAGAGGATCTTCGTCTAAAATATTGATGATTTCTTTTGGTTCGAATATTGGTTTTGTCAAACTGATTGCTTTAATAACTCCTGCATATTTTTTATTACGCAACTGTACCTCCACTCTTACTCCAATTGCAGCAGCAGCTTGTAAATGAGATGGAATTCTCCAGGTATAAGCTATAGGTAATGCAAGTGGAATAACGACTGTAGCATAAATGCTTTCATCAGCAAATAATCCTTGTGCAGTTTCAATATGTGTGTCTTGTTGTTTCATGAATACAATCAGCTTATCTGTAAAGATGCATCATTTGTTGTTTTTTTATATCTGTTCAATCCTTCCTCCATCATGTTATAAACTTGTTGTTTCAATTGCGGTAATTCAGCCATTGTTAATCCCGCTACCGGTACTTCATGCAAATAAATAACTCGGTTTTTTCCGGGGGTTAATTCAAACAAACCTCTGTAATGGAGACGGTCAATTGTATCTATAAACAACATTGGTTTTATAGGAGTTTGCGTTTCAATTGCAATCCGGAATGCACCATCAAAAAAATCTTTCAATGGCTGATTGGTTTCATTAAATGTTCCTTCCGGAAAAATAAAAATAGATAACCCTTGATTTACTGCTAATTTTAATTGACGCACACTTTTTGATCTTCGTTCTGCATCTTTTCTATCCACTAAAATTACTGCGGCTTTGTAAATAGAGCCAAATATGGGTATTTTAACCATTTCATATTTACCCAAAACCCTGATTGGTTGTTTTGCAGTAATTACAATAGGAGGGATGTCTAAATATGAAATATGATTGGCAACAAAAATGTATTGCTTTGTTGTGTCATGCGGACTTTCATAATATTCTAAATGACGAATACCCACCAATACATACCAAGTGCTTGCCCATATTTTGCATACTTTGTAAATAAAGTTGCCTCCATTAATTCCAAAAAATGAGGCGATGATGATAAAAGGAAAAGCAATAAACATGATACCAATAAATACCACTAAAGCATAAATGCAGTAAAGGATTTGAATAATTCTTCTTAAAAATGGTATCATATGTGTTTCTAAGGAAAGCAATCTAATTAAATAATTGTTAGTGAAGTATAGAATTACAAACAATTACTAAAGATTCTGTTTTGGCTTGTTGATACTAATTATGCATTATTCAAAAAACACCCGGATTGTTTGGTAAAACCATTTGTTTTGTGCGGCATTTCCTTGTTTGAAATTTTCATCATTAAAGCCTTGCAAACCAAATAAGCCGGCAACATTTCCTTTATTCATGGCAAGTTCCAGGTAATTGGCAGAGTTAAACCAAGCTAAATATTCTCCTTCATGAACACTTGCATAATTATCGCTTAATGTTTCAATTGTTTCATTTCGCTTAAATACAATTTTAAACTTTCTGCCTTTGCGTTCTTGTTCAAATTCCTCTTTGGTAATATTGATAATTACATTTTCAAAATTGTCAATAAATAATATTTGCCCTTCCATCCAATTGTTGCCAATCATAGGTTTTAGCATACTTTTTTCAACAATTTTTTGATTCATAGTACAAATTTCAGATAATGTTTTACCGGAAATGATTTGTTCAATTGCATCAATTAATACCTGCGTAATTTCTATCATGTTCTTTGCTTTCAACAATGGCAGATACCCAATTGTAGCCGGAATATTTCCTGCAATCATTGTTAGTATGCCATTATCAGGGCAAATAATGAACTGGTTGTTGTACAATGCAATTAAAAAGTGATCACTTGCAGATTCAAATACATTCAACAATACAATATGAAATGTTTTTTCTGGATAAAACTTAAAAGCATTCTTACAGATATACGCAGCATGTGCAAAATTTGATTGCGGCAAATAATGAGAAATATCAGCTGTTTGTATAGATAATTTCTTAGAATGTATTTGTCCTTTAATTGCTCCAATAATGAAGTCTTGTTGACCTATATCTGTTGTAAGTGTAATTAATGGCATTGTAGCTTGAACTAAATTTTATCTTTTTTTTATTTTGCCAAAATCCCGTTTTTGTAAAAGAAATTTCTTGTTAATCTGTCGGCTAGTTTAGGAAAATATTTATTCATAAATACAGCACGCTTCCCTGTAAATGTAAGTACCAAAGTTCTTTTTCTTTGTTCAATAGCTTTTATAATATGTATTGCACATTCACTCGCACTCATCATTTTACCTTCGTCCATAGATGTTTCTCCAAACGATTCACCTTTCTTGTTTAATGCTGCATTACGAATATTAGAAGCAGTAAAGCCAGGGCAAACCCACATTACATTTGTACCGCTATCTAGTAATTCTGTTCTCAATGCTTCTAGCCAACCATTTACGGCAAATTTACTTGCGCTGTATCCGCTTCTGCCGGGTAATCCTCTGTAACCCGCAATTGAAGATACTCCTACAATTGTTCCTTTATTTTTGATAATGTAAGGCAATGAAAACTTGGTGCAATAAACCGTACCGCAAAAATTAATATCCATTACTTTTCTAAGAGCATCCAGTGCCACATCTTCAACCGTTGCCCTCATCGAGATTCCGGCATTGTTAATTAAAATATCTATTGTGCCAAAATTTTTAATTACAGATTCAATAAAATTTTTTGCTTCTTGTTCTTTACTAATATCAGCTGCATAGATCATTAAAGGTTTTCCTGAATAAGCAGATTGTAAAGGATAGAGGTTATCATAATTTCTTCCACAAGTAGCAACTTTTGCACCCATTTGCAAAAAACTTTCTACCAATGCCTTGCCAATGCCATTACTGCCTCCGGTTACTAAGATCACTTTGTTTTCAAAAGGATTCATGTGTATTTGTATATTATTTTTTATATGCTAAATGAAATATACACTATCGTGTAAGTGTAATTTATAAATATAAAATTCTCCTAGCAAAAATAGGCGTTCACATCTGGTCTTTATAAAAATGTGGTGCTTAAAATTAAATAAATAATAAAAAAAATTTGGTAAGAAAATTCATAACCCTATTTTTGCACTCCAATTCAAAAACAAGCCATTCAGTTTGCAATTGAACATGGTTAGATTTCGTAGCTCAGTTGGTAGAGCATATCACTTTTAATGATAGGGTCCTGGGTTCGAGTCCCAGCGAGATCACAAACAAAGGTTATCAGTAATGATAGCCTTTTTTGTTTTTTGTATTGGTTACAATTTTTAATTTTTAGTTCTTAATTCCTTCTTTCCCTTAAACTAATTATTTGCTTAACCCAATTACAGCTATTTTTGCGCCCAAATCAATTCAGTTTTACTATGAAGAAGATGCATATTGTGATGCTTGTTATTATTGCAGCAGCTATTTCATTGTTATTAATGTATATGGGTAATGTAACAACTTACGAAACCATTGCATCTGCCAAACAAAAACCCGGAAAAAATATCACCATAATCGCCAAATTAGACACAGCAACCATTCAATATGATATAGCAAAAAACCCCAATTACCTAACTTTCGAAGCAGTTGATACTTTGGGCGATCGCATGAAAGTTGCTTACTATTACGAAAAACCTTACGATATGGAAAAAAGTAGCCGTATTGTTTTAAAAGGTAAAATGGAAAACGGCATCTTCGAAATCAGAAAGAAAGAAGGCATTTTAGTTAAATGTCCAAGCAAGTATAAAGATGATATGAATGCTGCCAAGAAAAATTTGGAAACAGCATCTAAATAGTCGAAATATTGGTTTAGTTTTTCACGGTACACTTTTTATAAATCTACAGAAATAATCAAATGAAATATATAGGCGAAAATTTACTTCCTGGCGATATTGGTAAATTCTTTCTAGTGCTTTCTTTGGTAGCTTCATTAGTGGCTACCATTGCTTTTTTTAAGGCAAATCAATCCAAAATAATTGGCGAAAAGGAAAGCTGGCTGCGTATTGCAAGGTTTTCTTTTTTATTGGAAACGATTTCAGTATTATCCATTTTTGTTGTATTATACTACATCATTTCTAATCACCTTTTCGAATACAAATATGCATGGCAACATAGCGACAGAAGTCTGCAAATAGAATATTTATTAAGCTGTTTCTGGGAAGGACAGGAGGGTAGCTTTATGTTGTGGAGCTTTTGGCATTGTGTGCTTGGATGGGTTTTAATCAAAACATCCAAAGATTGGGAAGCAGGCGTAATGACGGTTGTAAGCTTTGCTCAATTCTGTCTCGCAACCATGACTATTGGTATGTACTTTTTCGGAACAAAAGTGGGCAGTAGTCCATTTGTTTTATTGAGAAATGAAATGGAAGCACTAATCTTTTCCAGACCGGAGTATTTAAGTTTAATCAAAGATGGAAATGGGTTAAATACACTGTTGCAGAACTATTGGATGGTGATTCACCCGCCAATATTGTTTTTAGGTTTTGCAAGCACAGTTGTTCCTTTTGCATTCGCATTTGCAGGCTTAACCAACAACAAACACGAGTGGATTAAATACTCTTTGCCATGGGCTTCATTTTCTGCTGCTCTTTTGGGTGTAGGTATTATGATGGGTGCAATGTGGGCTTATGAAAGTTTAAGCTTTGGTGGATATTGGGCATGGGATCCGGTAGAGAATGCTTCATTAGTGCCGTGGCTTACTTTGGTAGCAGGCTTGCATTGTAATTTAATTTACAAAAGCACCGGCTACAGTTTACGTGCTACTTATTTTTTCTACATTATTTCTTTTGTGCTCATATTGTATTCTACTTTCCTTACAAGAAGCGGCATTTTAGGAGATACTTCAGTACATGCATTTACTGATTTAGGAATGAATTGGCAATTACTTATTTTCATTTTGGTATTTTTAATGCCTGCATTATTCCTTTATTTTAAACGATACAAATCCATTCCAACTATCGTAAAAGAAGAGCAAACTTTTAGTAGAGAATTTTGGATGTTTATTGGCGCTTTAATTTTATTTCTATCAGGCTTTGTAATTATTTTTATTACCTCGTTGCCCGTTTTTAATAAAATTGTTACACACTTTGATTTTCTGAAAAGTATTTTCAAAAATTCCTTTGCACAGCCAGAAGATCCTGAGTTTACTCACAATCAAATTCAAGTGTTTGTTGCTGTAATACTTGGCTTTTTAACTGCATTTACACAATTCTTAAAATACAAGGATACCTCAAAAGAATACCTGAGAAAGAAAATCATAATTCCGGTGATTATTACAATTGTAATTTCATTGTTAATTATCTTCCTTGGCGGTATCCAATACGATAAAAAAGGAATTGGGTTTTTAGTTGCAATTCACATGGCAATTGTTGGTTCAGTATATACAATTATAGCAAATGCAAGCTATATATGGCTAGTATTAAAAGGTAAAATTAAAGTTGCCGGAGCAAGTGTTGCACACATCGGATTTGGATTAATCCTATTGGGTATTTTAATCAGTAGTGGTAAAAAAACAGTACTCAGTTGGAACAAAACAGGCATCAATGTTTTAGAAAAAACTAAACAAGAAGATCCTGCCGAGAATACCACTTTGTTCAAAGGAATTAAAACTGATATGGGTCAATACATGGTTACTTATACCAAAGACTCATTGAATGAAAGAGACAGAAAAAGATATTTCGAAATAGACTTTCAACCCAAAGATGGAAGCAAAGGGTTTAAAGTCTATCCAGACGTAATCAAAAATAACAAAGGCGCCGAGGGCTTTGCAGCAAATCCCGATGCCAAACATTTTCTTTTCAAAGATATTTTTGTGTACATCACCTCTTTTAAAGAAGATGATAAAAAAGATACTACCCATTTTAGAAATGAAGTTTTAAAAGCCGGTGATACTGTTTATTACGGAAATGGATTTATGATTTTCAATAAAATTTTATTAAATCCAACCGAGCAAAAACAAAAATTTACCGAAGATGAAACTGCTATGTTTTTAGATATACAAGTAGTTAGCAAAGAAGGAAGCAGATACGCTGTAATGCCAGGTATTGCTATAAAAAATCAAAGTTTAAGAATAATTCCTGATACAGTTGTTGCACAAAATTTGGTTGTACAATTTAATAAAGTGGTAGATCAAAAATTAGGCAAACTTGAAATTGGGCTGAAAGAAAGTAAATCTTTAACCACCTTACTTACACTTAAAGTATTAGAGTTTCCGATGATTAAATTTTTATGGTTAGGTGTGGTCGTAATGTTTATAGGATTTATTATGAGTGTCAGACAAAGAATTAGAAATTTCATAGCATAGTTTTTAACAAAACGTAGGAAATTATTTTTTAGCTCCTAAGCAAATTATTTTTAAATTGTGTCAGTAATTCAATGAAAAGGACCTTTTT
The DNA here is from genome assembly GCA_947456805.1 of Chitinophagaceae bacterium. Taxonomy (GTDB): domain Bacteria; phylum Bacteroidota; class Bacteroidia; order Chitinophagales; family Chitinophagaceae; genus UBA1930. Next base: position 18,730 of record CANGTN010000034.1, read on the forward strand.
AAATATCATTTACTTTGTTGTTATCATGCTGTCAATGCTCATTAGTACCAATGCTCATGCACAACATAGTGAGTTAGATACTATAAAAGTTTATGCCTTTGTTACACCTGCTGGAGACACTATTCCAATGAGTTATTTGCCCGATGTTCAGGTAAATACCAAACTTACAAAAGCACAAAAAAAATATTGGGCAGAATGGACAAGACTCCGCAATGCAGTGTATGTTACCTATCCGTATGCAATTACAGCAAGTAGGGTTATCAATGAGATTAATAAAAAATTAGTGGGAGTTATTAACAAACAAGAAAGAAAAAAAATCATCAAGTCCAAAGAAAAAGAATTAAAAAGAGATTTTGCAGACAAGATCACACAGCTTTCTGTATATCAGGGAAGGGTTTTAATGAAATTAATCAATAGGCAAACAGGCAATAATTGTTACGAAA
>CANGTN010000035.1 GCA_947456805.1 Chitinophagaceae bacterium
GACGCAACAACAGTTTAATTGAAAACAAAAGTTTAATACAAAAAATAATTATGGATATTAAGAAAATTGTAACATTAGGTCAGCTTAAAAAAAGAGGTTATCAAAGTTTGTCTGTTAAAGATGAAGTAAGAAAAAATTTGATAGCAAAAATTCAAACAAAAGAAAATCCATTTAAAGGAATAATTGGATATGAAGAAACCGTTATTCCTGATACTGAAAGGGCTTTATTGAGCCGACATAATATTTTGTTTTTAGGATTACGTGGACAAGCAAAGACACGTATGGCAAGGCAAATGGTAGATTTGTTAGATGAGTATATACCGATTGTTGCAGGTAGTGAAGTGAATGATGATCCGTTAAAGCCATTAAGCAAATTTGCAAAAGATCAAATTGCAGAACATGGCGATGAAACACCGATTCACTGGGTGCACAAAAGTGAACGATATGGTGAAAAATTGGCTACACCGGATGTGAGCGTTGCAGATTTAATTGGAGATATTGACCCAATTAAAGCAGCAAATTTAAAGCTGAGTTTTGCAGATGAAAGAGTATTGCATTATGGCATTATTCCGAGAAGCAATCGTGGCATATTTGTAATCAATGAAATACCCGATTTACAGGCAAGAATTCAAGTTTCTTTATTCAATATTTTAGAAGAAGGCGATATACAAATCAGGGGTTTTAAATTGAGAATGCCTCTGGATATTTTATTTGTATTTACTGCAAATCCTGAAGATTATACCAACAGAGGCAGTATTGTAACACCTTTGAAAGACAGAATTCAAAGTCAAATTTTAACGCACTATCCAAAAACGATTGATGAAAGTCTGGCAATTACCGAGCAAGAAGCCAATATTTTAGAAGTACAAAAAGAAAAAGTAGTTGTAAGTGATTTGGTAAAAAGATTGGTAGAACAAGTTGCTTTTGAAGCAAGAAATAATGAATATGTTGATAAGAAAAGTGGCGTTAGTGCAAGGCTAACAATTGCTGCTTATGAAAATTTAGTGAGTAGTGCAGAACGTAGGGCTATCATCAATAATGAAAAAAGTACACAGGTTTGGATCAGTGATTTGGTGGGTGTAATTCCATCTGTAACAGGTAAAATTGAATTGGTGTATGAAGGCGAACAGGAAGGACCTTATCAGGTTGCTGTAAACTTGATTGATAAAGCACTTCGTAGTTTGTTTGTTCAATATTTTCCGAATCCGGAACAAGCGAAAAAGAAAAAAACAACGGGCAAAAAAAGTGTTGATGAAAAGCAAGAAGAAAATCCATATAAGCAAATAACGACTTGGTTTAATTCGCACAACCACCTTGATCTTTTGGTAGACATGAAAGATGAAGAAAAAATTCAGGCTTTATATAATGTAGATGGATTGTTTGGGTTGGTTAAAAAATATTTTCATGCAGCCAATGACAGAGAAAATGCATTGTTGATGGAGTTTGTTTTACACGGTTTATCAGCTTATTCTTTAATCAGCAAAAAAATGATTGAAGGTAAAATTGAGTTTAAAGATTTAATGGGCAGCATGATGAACTTCGGTGACTTGAACTTTACAGATGATGAGTTGAATGAAGATGATTTTAGGTAATTGATTGGGTAAGTGATATAACTAAAATACTAATATTTTAATGTGAAGAAATTGAGTAATACTCACTTTCTTTTTCTTAGCATGTAGGTATACAAGTGCTCAACTTTATTGCGAGCCCACGGAGTTTTGCGTAAAAATGTTAGGCTGGATTTGATACTTGGATTGCTTTTAAAACAATTGATATTTATTTTTTCTGCTAATCCTTCCCAGCCAAAATATGTTTGTAATTCTGTTAGAATAAACTCCAGTGTTTTACCGTGCAATGGATCTTTTGAATTTTCCATAAACCATTCAATTATTTAAGCAAAGAAACAGACATTTCAGGCGTTATTAAAATATAAAATTAGTCATTGGTATTGCGACTTTTCATTTCAGTGAAAAAAAATCCCCAACTCATAATAAGTTGGGGATTTGCTTTAAGTATTTATTACTTTATTAATTAGCTGCTACTTGCTTACGAATGATATTCAATGCAGCACCTTCTTTAAACCATTCAATTTGTTGTTGGTTGTATGTATGATTTGCATTGATTTCATCTTTTGTACCATCAGCATGATGAAACACCAATGTTAATGGGGTTCCCGGAACAAATGTTGTTAATCCTAATACATCAATCGTATCATCTTCCTGAATTTTATCATAATCAGCTTTGTTGGCGAAAGTTAATGCCAGCATCCCTTGCTTCTTCAGATTTGTTTCATGAATACGTGCAAAAGATTTTGTCAATACAACTCTTACACCCAAATGACGAGGCTCCATAGCGGCATGTTCTCTTGAACTTCCTTCTCCATAATTTTCATCGCCAACAACAATTGTTCCAATGTTTGCAGCTTTGTATGCTCGTTGTGTTGCAGGCACAGCACCGTATTCACCGTTCAATTGATTTTTAATTTCATCTGTTTTTTCGTTAAAGAAGTTCACAGCGCCAATCAACATATTGTTGCTGATATTATCTAAATGTCCTCTGAATTTTAACCAAGGACCAGCCATTGAAATATGATCAGTGGTACATTTTCCTTTGGCTTTTATTAAAAGTTTCAAACCTTTTAAATCTGTTCCTTCCCATGCTGCAAAAGGGTCTAACAATTGCAAACGTTTTGAAGCAGGATCTACAGCAACAGTAACATTGCTTCCATCTTCGGCAGGTGCCTGATAACCTGCATCTTCAACAGCAAAACCTTTTGCCGGAAGTTCCATACCGGTTGGTTCATCTAATTTAACTTGTTCGCCTTTATCATTGATTAAAGTATCCGTTAAAGGATTGAACGTTAAATCACCTGCAATTGCCAATGCCGTAACCAATTCAGGGCTTCCAACAAATGCAAATGTATTAGGATTGCCATCTGCACGTTTTGCAAAGTTTCTATTAAAGCTGTGAACGATGGTGTTTTTTTCTTTCTTTTCAGCGCCAACTCTATCCCACATACCAATGCAAGGACCACAAGCATTTGCAAATACAGTAGCACCAATTTTATCAAAAACTTCTAGGAAACCATCTCTTTCAATAGTATATCTTACTTGTTCAGAGCCAGGGGTAATCGTGTATTCAGCTTTCGTTGTTAGGCCTTTTTCTGATACTTGTTTTGCCAAACTTACAGCTCTTGAAATGTCTTCATAAGATGAGTTGGTGCAACTGCCAATTAAACCAACTTCAACTTTTGTTGGCCAACCATTAGCAGCAGCAACTTCTTTCATTTTTGAAATTGGCGTTGCTAAATCCGGTGTGAAAGGACCATTCAAATGTGGTTCTAAAGTATTTAAATCAATTTCAATTACTTCATCAAAATATTGATGGGGATTGGCATATACATCAGCATCAGCAGTTAAATAATCTTTGATGCCATCAGCCAAAGCAGCAACATCTGCACGACCTGTAGCTTGTAAATAGCGGCTCATGCTTTCGTCATATCCAAATGTTGAAGTAGTTGCACCAATTTCAGCACCCATGTTACAAATCGTGCCTTTACCAGTACAACTCATTGCTGTAGCTCCTTCGCCAAAATATTCGACGATTGCACCTGTTCCACCTTTAACGGTTAAGATTCCCGCTACTTTCAAAATAACATCTTTCGGAGCAGTCCAGCCACTTAATTTTCCGGTTAATTTAATACCAATTAATTTAGGCCATTTCAATTCCCAAGCCAATCCAGCCATTACATCACAAGCATCTGCACCACCAACGCCAATTGCTACCATGCCCAATCCACCTGCGTTTACTGTATGGCTATCCGTTCCAATCATCATTCCACCAGGGAAAGCATAATTTTCTAAAACTACTTGATGAATAATTCCTGCACCCGGCTTCCAAAATCCAATACCATATTTATTACTTACAGAAGCCAAGAAATCATATACTTCTTTACTTTCTGTATTTGCAATTTGTAAATCTTGTTTGGCTTCAATTTTTGCTGTGATTAAGTGGTCACAATGAACAGTGCTTGGAACAGCAACAGTTTTACGACCTGCTTGCATAAATTGTAACAATGCCATTTGTGCAGTTGCATCTTGCATTGCAACTCTGTCCGGAGCAAAATCTACATAAGATTTGCCTCTTTCAAAATTTTCAATTTTTTGGTCAGTATGAAGATGAGAGAAAAGTATTTTTTCGCTCAATGTTAACGGACGTCCCAATGCTTTGCGAGCTGCATCCACTTTTTCAGGCATTGTTGCGTATGCCTTCTTAATCATTTCAATGTCAAAAGCCATAGTAAAAATTTTAATTTTTGGTATATCTGATTATAATATTTTATATAGGATGCGGCGAATTTACAGCAAAACAAAAAGTAAATGAAAAGTCTTTATAAAATTTGTTGAAGAATTTGTATAAATTGCAATTAATTAACACAACAGTAAATAAATTCATCATGGAAAAATTGAGATCCAATATTGAATTGCATGCTTTTGGTGTGTGTTCTGCTATTGGTGAGAAGCTTGGTATTGCTACCAGCAGAATACGCATGTGGTTTATTTACATCACTTTTTTAGCAATGGGTTCCCCAATCATTATTTACATGATACTTGCTTTTTGGCTCAATATTAAAAGATACATTTTGAATGCTAAACGCAATCCATTTAAGTATTTGTAAAAATTAAAATTCCGGATGCACCCCAACATAATTGTGTGGCGAGATACTTTTTAATTCCTTTTTTAATGCAGCACTCACTTTTAAGTTTGCAATAAAATTATGAATTGCTGCTTTGTCAATTTTATGATTGCCTCTAGTTAAGTCTTTCAGCGCTTCGTATGGATTGGGATAATTTTCTCTTCTCAAAATTGTTTGAATTGCTTCGGCAACAACGGCCCAGTTATTTTCAAGATCCTCTTTTATTTTTGTTTCATTCAGCACCAATTTATTCAATCCTTTTTCAAGTGATTTTAATGCCAGTAAAGTATGTGCTACTGGAACACCAATATTTCTAAGAACAGTACTATCTGTTAAATCTCTTTGTAATCTGCTGATAGGTAATTTCGCTGAAAGGTGCTCCAACATTGCATTTGCCATTCCTAAATTTCCTTCTGCATTTTCAAAATCAATGGGGTTTACTTTGTGTGGCATTGCAGATGAACCCACTTCGCCTTTCTTGGTTTTTTGTTTAAAATAATCCATGCTGATGTACGTCCAAATATCTCTGCACAAATCAATTAAAATATTGTTCATGCGTTTGATGCCGTCAAAATGAGCAGCAAAACTATCGTAGTGTTCAATTTGTGTAGTAAACTGCATCCTTTGCAAACCCAAATTAACTTCAACAAAAGCATTACCCAATGTAATCCAGTTCTTTTTAGGAAAAGCAATGTGGTGTGCATTGAAGTTGCCTGTAGCACCGCCAAATTTTGCAGCATAAGGTACAGATACAAATAACTCAACTTGATAATTGATTCTTTCTACAAAAACCATCAATTCTTTGCCAAGCCTTGTGGGGCTTGCAGGTTGGCCATGTGTACGTGCAAGTAATGGAATATTTTTCCACTCTTGTGCAAGTGCAACCAATTTGTTTTGTGTATTGATCATTGCAGGTAAATATTCATGTTCCATGCAATGCTTCCAACTTAATGGAATTGCAGTATTGTTGATGTCTTGTGAGGTAAGTCCGAAGTGAATCCACTCTTTTAATGCACTAATTCCAATAGTATCAAATTGTTGTTTTAAAAAATATTCAACTGCTTTTACATCGTGATTGGTAGTTGCTTCAATTGATTTTATTTGTTGGGCATCGGCAATACTAAAATTGGCAATGATGCTATTCAATTGTTGTTTGCTTTTTGCAGGAAGCTTAAAAATTTTCTTTTCGGCAAGGAATAAAAAATATTCTACTTCAACTATTACACGATATTTTATCAATGCATATTCTGAGAAAAATTCATCTAATTGAGAAACTTGATTTCTGTAACGACCATCAATAGGAGAGATTGCAGTAAGTTGATTCAATTCCATAAACAATATATTTTTTTGTTTTGTTGATACAAAAGAAAGTTTTGGTAACCGACTTTTGGTTCATTGGTAATCGACAGTTGCGTCGCACACTTCAGGGTTTGGAAAAATCTGAACAGAAATTCTAATGTACAAGTGTGCGACGCAACAGGTTTTCATTAGTTATTCTGCAGTTCGTTACCCAAAAAATGTTTTCTTTGCGTGCAAATTTATATTAATTGAAGAAGATAAAAGTAGCTGCAGTAAGTTATTTAAATACAAAGCCATTATTATATGGATTTGAGCGGAATGGTTTCATTAATTCAATCGACTTGGTACAAGATTTTCCGGCACGAATTGCTGCAATGTTGTTGAATGATGAAATTGATATTGGATTGGTTCCGGTGGCTGTAATATCTGAAAATAAAGCGTTTCATATTGTTTCTGATTATTGTATTGGTTCTTTAAATGAAGTAGCAAGTGTATGTTTATTTAGCGAAGTGCCAATAGAACAAATTGAAACTGTAATATTAGATTACCAAAGCAGGACAAGTGTACAATTGTGTAAAATTTTGTTGAAACACTTTTGGAAAAAGCATGTGATTTTTAAAAATGCCGAATTAGATTTTCGCAATCAAATTTCCGGAACAACCGCTGCTGTGGTAATAGGAGACAGGGCTTTTGAACAAAGATTGACTTCACCTTTTGTGTATGATTTAGCAGCTTCTTGGAAAGATTTTACAGGCTTACCTTTTGTATTTGCTGCATGGGTTGCTAATAAAAAAATTGATGAAGCATTTTTGCTGAAATTCAATGAAGCCAATGCATACGGCTTACAAAATATTGCTGAGGTTGTTTCAAAAATTGATTATCCATTGTATGATTTAAAGACTTATTACACCCAAAATATTAGCTACAATTTTGACGCTTTAAAGCAAAAAGGATTGAATACTTTTTTGAATTATTTAAAAGAATCGGATCAATAGGGAAGGGTTTTACTGCAATAAAAGTTAATACCACAATCTTGCTTCAACCTCTTTAAAATATTGAAGTGTAGCAGTTTTTAATGGCGTTCTTTTCTGATTTTTTGGAATAGCAAAAATGGCTTTCCATCCTTTGAAAAAATTGTTAAGATTACAATTTGTTTCTTTTAAAAATTGAATACTCCACATAATTGCAGTAGAATAAAAAAATGGTTTTGGTAAATATTTGAAAGCAACAATGGTTTTATTAACCCACATCATGCGTAGCTTCTCAGATTTTGGTTTGCGTCCTAATGGTGATTCTTTGTGCAACATAATAATACTGGAATCATATTTAATGCAATAACCTTTGTCTAAAATTCGGTAGCTTAGATCGTATTCCTCCATACCATAAAAAAAATCTTCCGGCAGATTACCTACTTCATTCAATACTTTTCTTTTAATAGCATGTGCACCACCTGCAAAGTAGTAGGTATAAAAAATTTTTTTTGATTGGTATTTATCAAACTGCTTGTGCGGCAAGGCATTTTTTTGAAATTCCTTGTTTGAATAATACAATACTTTGAATGAAACGATAGCAACTTCTCTGTCTTCAATTCCTTTGTTTTCAAAGCTTTTGAGTACATTTTCCAGTGCATCGGGGTTTCCAAGTATGGCATCGTCATCCAAAAAAATACATATTTCACCTTTGGCATATTGAAGCGCATAGTTTCTGCCTTTGGTTACACCAAGATTACTTGGTGCATCGATGTATTGAAATGGTAATGATGTTGTTTCAGAAATATAATTTTTTACAGCATCATAGTTTTCAGTAGAGGCATTATTTACAACGATAACATCTTGTAGCAACGTGTTTGAATTGTTCAGACTGCTAATGTTTTGTAGTAGCTCTAAAGTATCTACTGCACGATTGTATGTAATAATAATGAAACTAATTGGCTTCATATAACAAATATAGGAGAGGAGATGAGGTGAAACTAAAGTTATTCATAAAAAATCCCTTTGAATATTTCAGCAAAGGGATTTTCAAAAAAGTATAATCATAAGTTTAGTCGTATGCTATATTTTGTCCGGCTGCAACCCATTGTGCATTTAATACACCAAATTTAGATTGTCCATCCGCAAATACAACAAAAGCCACAATTTTTAGATTTGCGGGAATGTACCCTGTAATATTTATTGTGTTTGATAAAATAAATTCACCGCCTTTGGTTTGAGAAGCTGAATTTATAGTTGTACCAAGAATACTTGTCGGAGATCTGCGATAAACAGCTTTGTTTACATAATTTCTGATCGTATCGCCGGCATTAAAAAATGGATTTCCCGGATATGATGTGTTGTTGTTGTAATAGTTTAGTTGAGAAGTTAAAAGGTTGTCTTCAACCAAAGCAACAACGAGTTTTAAACTATCAGAAATGTTTGCATCAAATCCTACTTTAGTGGTAACAGTTAAATTATTTCCGGCTATAGATGAATTGATTGCAAGTCCTAAAACTGATCTTCTTTTTAAAAAATTGGTAAGATTAGTACTGTCATTTAAGTTGTAGATATTACCATTTTCATCAAACTTTGTAGATCTATTGATTACTGCAGTTGGCCAACTGTAAACTCCTAAACGAGATCTCAAAGTAGAATCATCGGAAAAATTTGTTAATGCATCTTTATAATGCATAGCATAAGCAAAAACTTTTGAATTGTTAGACTGGTAACCGGCCAATTTATATGATAAACGAGGTGCCCAACCAGCCCAAGCACCTGTAAATTCTTCCAATAAAACTTTTGAAGAGTATTTTGCGGCACCTGCTGAAACTGCAGTAACGGTTAATGTATCACTTGTAATTCCACTTTTTATTGCATAAACTTTATACGTACCAATTTGATTATATTCTAACGTTATATTTTTAGTAGAATTGACACTTCCTACAATAATGTTAGATACATCTGATACATCTTCGCCATTTTGATTTTTAACAGTTACAACTGCTTTGTCAAATCCATCAGCTAAAATCGTTGTTTTGTCCAATGATATTTTTAAACTTGTAGTAACACTGGAAATAGTTGAATCGTTTTTTGTACAAGCTGCAAAAAATAATAATGTCAATATACAAATCGATAATAAAGTATATTTTTTTTTGTAAAATTCCATCAATAATTCTTTTAAATTCGGGCGTAAAGTAATGTAATATTATTTGGTAGTCAAGAGTTTTTTAAAAAGTTAGGAATTACAAGTTTTTTTTAACTACTTACAAGTTTTAGTAGATTATTACAAAAAATTTCAAAATAATCACTAAAATTCATCAAATAAAAATCCCTTTAATCAAAGTTTTAAAGGGATTTTAAGAAATTTTAAATAAACAAAATTAATCGTATGCTTTGTTTTGTCCTGCAGCAACCCATTGCGTATTTAAAATACCAGATTTTGATTGTCCATCTGCAAAAACTACGGCTGCTAGAACTTTTAAATTTGCAGTTGGTAAACCTGTTATATCAATGGCATGATTTGCCGTGTATTCACCACCTTTTATTTGAGAAACGCCAGAAATATCAGTTCCAAAAATACCGGTTGGAGTGCTACGTAATACATTTTTATGAACAAAATTTGTAATAGTACTTCCAGAATTATAATATGGATTTCCCGGGTAAGAATTATTGGCATTATAGTAATTTACTTGTGCCAAAACCATATTATCCTGTACCAACATTAATACTAGTTTTAAATTTTGAGAAATATTACCATCAAAACCCACCTTTGTGGTTACATTTAAAGTATTTCCTGATATACTCGTGTTTATTGCCAAACCAGTTACCATTCTTGTACGTAAATAAGTACCCAAATCAGTGCTATCAGCCAAGCTGCTGATATTTCCATTATCATTAAAAGTTCTGACTCTGTTTACAATACCTGAAGGGAATGAGTTTATGCCAAATTTTGCTCTCAAAGACGATTCAACAGAAGATAATGCATAAGAATCACCATTGTGAACACCAACCATAAAAATTCTACTATTGTTAGCCATAAAATTTTCAAACTTATAAGCCAATCTAGGGCACCAACCACACCAGGCCCCTGTGCAATCTTCAACCAATACTTTTGTTGAATATTTAGAAGGACCGGGGTTAGTAGCAGTAATAATTAACTTATTGCTATTTATATTATCTTTTGTTGCATAAACTTCATAAGTACCATGCGAGCCATATTCTTTAAGAAATTTATTTCCCGCATAAACTATTCCATTGGAAATAATTAAACAAGTTGCGCTTACCTCTGCACCAGTTTGATCTTTAACCGAAATGGTAGAAATATCAAATCCATCAGCTGAGATAGATGTTTTGTCAGCTGACAATGTTAATGAAGTAGTTTTTGCAGAAGCTGTATCAGATTTTTTTGAGCAAGATGAAAAAATTATAACAAAAGCAAATAAATAAGTTAGTGTTTTCAAAAGTTTTTTCATTTTAAAAATTTTGAGTGAAAATAAATACTATAAACTGTAAAAAAAAAAGAAAAAATTTACAACTACATTTGAAATAAATAAAACAATACCATGAAAACAATATCAATTATATTTTCATTAATTATTACTACCCAAATTACATTTGCACAAAGTAACCTTCCAACATTAAAAAATAGTACGGGTAAACTTATTTCCTTAAATGAAGTAATCAATAAAAATGAACCGGTGATTATTTCTTTTTGGGCAACCTGGTGTGCACCATGTATTCAGGAATTAGAAAGTATACATGAAGTATATGAAGACTGGCAAAAAGAAAGCAAATTAACTTTATTTGCTATTGCAATTGATGACACTAGATCTCAAGGTAAAGCAAGTGCACTTGCGAAAGGGAAGGGGTGGCAGTATGAGATTTTATTTGATCAAAATCAGGACTTGAAGAGAGCTTTAAATATTGCGAATGTACCCTATGTAGTTGCCTATTATAAGGGAAAGCTGATTTATGAACACAGTGGTTATATCCCCGGCAACGAATTATTGATGTATGAAAAAATAAAAGCAGCAATACAATAAATAAAAATCTACATGATTTACATGAAAAAATTACTATCAATATTTTTAGTTACGGCTGTAATTATATCTGCTACAACTAATGCTCAGGATAAAAAAAACAGATACGGAAAATTAACAGGCGGGTTTGAATCTAATGCACAGTACTACAATAAAAAAGATGAGACATTAGGATTTGTTGCTCCTGATGATCGTTTTAGAAGTAATAATTATTTGAAAGTTGATTACTCCAATCAAGGTTTTACAGCCGGATTTCAATACGAAGGCTATAGTCCCAATGCCTTGCTTGGTTATTCTGAAAATTTGAAAGGAAATGGGTTTACTAATTATTACATAGGCTATCAAAGAAAAAAATACAGTATTACTTTAGGCCATTTTTATGAGCAATTTGGTAACGGATTGTTGCTTAGATCTTGGGAAGACAGACAAATTGGAATCAATAATGCGATTTTTGGTAGTAGATTAACTCTTTCACCAAGTGACAATGTTGAAATAAAATTAGTCTATGGCAAAAAGCGAAATGCCTTTACAACAGGTGACGGAAAATTATGGGGTGCTAACTTTTATTTAAAACTAGATAAACTATTTAAATTAATTGAAAATCAACATATTAATACTGAAATAAGTTATGTAGGGAAACAAGAATCTTACAAAGGTTTAATCAAAGATTTTCCAGAAACTATTCATTTTTTATCATTATCAACCGGTTATAGTTGTACTAATTTTTCTTTAAGTGCGGAATATACATTTAAGACAAAAGAAGGTAATATCAACGATCAGGGAAATATTATTAACTCGGATAGATTTTTTACAGGGGATGTACTACAGATAAATGGCACTTACACAAAAAATAATTCTGGATTTACCGCAAACTTTAGAAAAGTAAAGAATTTTTCCTCAAGAACAGACCGAACCGCAGGAATTAATCAATTATTACTCAATTATATTCCGGCATTAACCAAACAACACCATTATAGTCTTGCCAATATTTATGTTTACAATCCTCAAGTAAAATTTTCTTTCTTGCCTGGGAATGTTTTAAATTCTGTAGGTGAAGTTGGAGGGCAGTTGGAATGGTATCAAAATTTTCCAAAAAATACAAAGTGGGGTGGAAAATACGGCGCAAAATTGGAAATTAATTTTTCTAACTATTTTGGATTAAAATATGACGGAACCGATATAAATACGACTAATATTTCCAATTTAGGATTCGGAAACATTAATTATCAGGATTTTAATATTGAACTAAAGAAAAATATTAGCAAACAATTAAAATTGAACTTCACATTCGTTTCCATACTATATAATCAAAAAGTTATTGAAGGTTATGGCAGCGAAAAATTAAATGCTAATATTTTTATTACAGAAGGAATTTACAAGTTTAAAAATTCCCAATCAATCAAATTAGACATGCAGCACATGTGGGTTGAAGATGGCAAAGGAAATTGGGCAGCAGTAACAACCGAATACAATATTGCACCAAAACTTACATTTTTCTTAGCAGATTTATATAACTATGGAAATGATTACAAACAAATTCATTATTACAATGTTGGAGGTGCATTTACCATAGGGTCATTTAGATTTATGACTTCTTATGGTAGACAACGTGAAGGTTTGTTATGTGTTGGTGGAATTTGTAGATTGGTTCCGGCATCTACAGGATTCAACTTCAGTACAAACTACAGTTTTTAAAATGTACAACTAACCTATAATTAATATTATGTTAAGTTGATCGTATTCCCATTTCTATTTAATAATAGAAAACATTTGATCTAATCCCTTTGAGTAGAAATAAAGATTGTCTATCAGGCTATTCCCCATCGTTGAATATAGTACAGCAAAGTTTTCTACCCTTTCCTGAAGATTTTCATTTGGAAATAAAGTTGTCTTTAATTTTTCAATTTGATTTAGTTGCTCAGCGAATTTTCGTTTTTCAACCTTGAATAGTTTATTCTCAAGGTTTATAGTATTGATATGGAGTTTCTTTTCTAAAGCAGCTACGTGATCAACTAGTGTTTTATCCACTTTTGAAACTATTGATTTGATTTGCTCAAATTCGGCTTTAATATTTTCTAACGGTTCAGTTAAACTAATTTTATTTTCAGAATGAATTTTTACGAAGTCATTAAACAAATTAATTTTTGATTTAAAAATATCAGTAACACTAAAATTTGATTTGTCAATCAATAACTTAGATACATTATCAATCAACAAAAAAGAATTTCGAAGTAATAATACCGGATAAGGAATACCAACAGATTCAAATATATTTTTCAATTCTAACCAATAAGCTAGCTCTCCACCGCCACCAATGAAAGCAATATTGGGTAAGATTAATTCCTGGAACGCTCCTCTTAAGATAACATTAGGACTAAATCTTTCTGGATATTCTTCTGCTTCTTTAAATATTTCATTTAAGGTGAAACTTAAATTTAAACTATTAATAAAAAACTTATCTTGTTGAATTTCAATTCGTTCTCTATAATTATCTTTTAAATAAAATAAATTTATTTCTCTTCCTTTAGCTTGTACTTTGTAATTTTTATTTAATTCAAATATTGTATTTTGGAGTATTTTATTGGAAAATTGTTCCTTGATTTCTTTTTTAATTATCGGGGTAAATAAGGATTTTAACACTTTATTATCTGGAATTAATACAATCAATCCATATTTAGCAAACAATTCATTAACTAGTTCCAAAGTTGCCGTTTGGATCGTTTTACCGGGCGAATATATTCGGTAAAATAATTCACAAAATTGTATACCGTATTCATTTACAGTTATTTGACCTTTTATTTCATCAATTAATTTTACTAAACTGTCATCAACTACCATTCTGCCTACTGCCCCGGTTTGGTTGGTTTTCCAGCTTAATTTTTTTCCATCCAAAGTAATTTGTCCCAACTCTTCCAAATCTGCATCTTCACTCCCCATGTAGTAAACAGGTACAAAGTTGTATTCGGGTAGTTGTAGTTTTAATTCATCAGCCAGTTTTATGGCATGTAGAATTTTGTATATAAAGTACAATGGACCAGTAAAAATATTGGGCTGATGTGCTGTTGTGATGGTAAACGTATTTTCGTTTAACAACAAATCCAAATATGTTTCTTGAATCTGATTTAGTTGAATATTGGAGTATTGATTTCTTAATACTTCAACAAGTATATTTCTGTCGGTATTAAAATTTTTACGTGCATTTATTGCATTTTTGATTCCCTCAATATTGGGTCGTTCTTGGTAAAACGATTTGAGCGTTTCGGCGTTTTCCAAATAATCAGTAACAATTTTAGAAAAATAGCCTGTTTCCTTGTAAGGTATGTAAGTGCAACTATTTTCCATTGTTCTGTTTAAAATATTTAAATGAGTCTGATCAATTTTGAAACTAAGGTATTAAGTTTTATTTATACAACTTCTCCTTCAATGTCATAATCATATGCTTTGGTAATTTTTACATTTACAAAATCACCAATAGTTAGTTTTTTAGAAGATTGAATTACAACCTCATTATCTACCTCAACACTATCAAATTCAGTTCTGCCCAAATATCTCCCAGCTTCCTTTTTATCAACCAGAACTTTAAAGGTTTTACCAACCTTTTCCTGGTTTTTTTCTAGACTGATTTCCTGCTGTACTTCCATGATCTCTTGAGCTCTGGCTTCTTTCTCTTCCTGGGTTAAAGTGTCTTTGAATTCATGAGCACTTGTATTTTCTTCATGGCTGTATGTAAAAGTACCAACCCTGTCAAAGCGGTGCAATTGTAAAAACTGCTTCAATTCCTCTACATCTGATTCGGTTTCGCCCGGAAAGCCGGCAATTAAAGTGGTGCGCAAACAAATATCCGGAATAACATCACGAATCTGATAAATCAAATCGTTCATTTCTTCTCTTGTAATATTTCTTTTCATTGCCTTTAGCATATTGTTACTTGCATGTTGCAAAGGCATATCCAAGTAATTACAGATATTTTCCCTTGCTTTCATGACATCTAATATTTCCATTGGAAATTTAGAAGGATAAGCATAATGTAACCTAATCCACTCCAACCCTTTTACATCAGCTAAAGCATGTAATAATTTTGGTAATTCTCTTTTTTTGTAAATATCCAAGCCATAGTAAGTTAATTCCTGCGCAATCAACATCACTTCCTTCACTCCCTTTTGCACAAGACTTTCAGCTTCACGTACCAAATCATCAATTGATTTGCTGACATGCTTACCCCGCATCAAAGGAATAGCACAAAAGCTACATGTTCTATTACAGCCTTCGCTGATTTTCATGTATGCATAATGTTTCGGGGTACTTAACAACCGCTCACCTAGCAATTCTGTTTTATAATCAGCATTAAATTGTTTGAGTATCATTGGTAATTCCAAAGTTCCAAACCATGCATCCACTTCGCTAATCTCATTCGCTAAATCTTCTCTGTATCTTTCACTTAAACAACCTGTTACATACACTTTATCTAACTTTCCTCTACGTTTCAATTCTAGCTGATCTAAAATTGTATTAATGCTTTCTTCTTTTGCTTTATCAATAAAGCCACAAGTATTTACTACCACAATATTGTGATCCAATTTTTTATTTTCATGTACCACATCAATATCATTTGCCAATAATTGGCCACTGAGCACTTCACTGTCTACTAAGTTTTTACTACAACCAAGAGTGATGATGTTTACTTTATCTTGTTTTAAGGAACGTGCCTTCATATTATTATTTAATTAAAAAAATCACCTCAATATTTGAAGCAATTATTTATTCACTTCGTTACTAAAATGAAATTGAATATCCGGGTTATTATTAATTTCTGTATTTAAAAACCATTCGCTTTGAGCTAAAAAAACAGGATTGCCATCTTTGTCCTCGCCACTGTTTTGTTGTTTGAACCGCAAAAAATCCTCTAATTTTTTATTGTCTTTACTGGTTAACCAACATGCTTTGTAATAGGGTAATGATCTAAACTCACAAGCAGCGCTGTATTCATGCAATAAACGGTATTGAATTACTTCAAACTGCAACTCTCCTACACAACCAATAATTTTTCTATTGCCACCAAACTGGGTAAATAATTGTGCAACACCTTCATCTGTTAATTGCTGAACTCCTTTTTCTAACTGTTTGGTTTTCATTGGATCTTTATTTACCAATTCCTTAAAAATTTCAGGTGAAAAAGTTGGAATTCCTGTATAAAAAAAGTCTTCGCCTTCAGTTAATGTATCTCCTATTTTAAAATTACCGGTGTCAAATAAACCAATTACATCACCAGGAAAAGCATCTTCAACTACATCTTTACTGCGGGCTAAAAATGAATATGGATTGCTGAATCGAACGTCTTTATTGATACGAACGTGGTGGTAGTATTTATTGCGTTCAAATTTGCCGCTGCAAACACGCATAAATGCAATTCTGTCTCTGTGTTTTGGGTCTAAGTTGGCATGTATTTTAAAAATAAACCCACTGAATTTATTTTCTTCAGGAGTTACCATTCTTTCGCTAGTCTGGCGGCTCAATGGTTTGGGAGCAACCTGAACAAAAGTGTCCAACATTTCCTGCACACCAAAATTGTTAACAGCACTACCAAAAAATACGGGTGAAATTTTACCTGCAAGGTAATCAGCAATATTCAATTGTCCATAAACACCATCTAATAATTCAACATCTTCTCTTAATTGTGCAGCATCTCTTTCGCCAATTTTGCTATCTAATATTGCATTGGATAAATCATCAATTGCAATAGTATCTTCTCCATCTGCTTTTGTACTTGCTGTGAATAGGCACAAGCTTTTATTGTGCAAATTGTAAACACCTTTGAAATCTTTACCACTATTGATAGGCCAGGTCATTGGGTGTAAAGCAATTTTTAATTCATTTTCTACTTCTTCCAATAAATCAAAACGATTTTTCCCGTCTCTATCCATTTTATTTACAAATACAATAATAGGTGTGTCTCTCATTCGGCATACTTCCACCAATCTTCTTGTTTGATCTTCTACCCCATTCACACTATCAATTACAAGTATTACACTATCAACTGCAGTTAATGTTCTGTAGGTATCTTCAGCAAAGTCTTTGTGGCCAGGAGTATCCAATAAATTAATGAGGTAATCTTTATATTCAAAAGTCATTACCGATGTTGCTACCGAAATTCCCCTTTGTCTTTCAATTTCCATGAAATCACTCGTGGCATGTTTCTTAATTTTATTGCTTTTTACAGCACCGGCTGTTTGTATGGCACCACCAAACAACAACAATTTTTCTGTTAAGGTTGTTTTTCCGGCATCGGGGTGTGATATGATGGCAAAAGTTCTTCTTCTATTAATCTCTTTTTCGTACTTCATTGGATATATATCAATCTAAAAATTCAACAAACTAATTTTTGTTGACAAAGGTAAGGTTTGAACGGGTTGTATGAATTTATTATGAAAACCAAAATA
The DNA here is from genome assembly GCA_947456805.1 of Chitinophagaceae bacterium. Classification (GTDB taxonomy): domain Bacteria; phylum Bacteroidota; class Bacteroidia; order Chitinophagales; family Chitinophagaceae; genus UBA1930. The sequence goes on from CANGTN010000035.1 coordinate 17,444, forward strand.
CAATTTTTAAGTATCGATAAATTTGGGATTGATTTTGCTTTACATAAAAAATAAAAAGGGAGATTTCATAATTTAAATTTCTATTTTCCAAAAAAAATATCCCAGATATCTGTTAATACCTGGGATAATCATTATAAAATTCAATCAGATTTTATTTTTTGCAATATTTTAATTATTGTTTATTGAAACAATTAAGCATTTTCTGTTTTTTCTGCAATTGTAATATTATCATTTGCACGAATCTGAAACTGAACTGTCATGATCCATTCATGACAACGTTTAGTGTATAAATATTCATTGATACTATTTACAACAATAATTATTTCGTCATATTTACCTTCAATTGCAGTTGAAAAAGCTCCTACTTCATATTTTAAGCCAGATTTTTTTATTATTTCTATTGTTTCATCAATCCATTTGTAAGGATGTTTGTTTTGAATAATTGGTAAAACTTGCAATGAGGCATTCAATTGAAAATTGTGCATGGGGTTATATTTGTGTGGGTTTGATTACAGCATCTAGATTAATTACTCCAAAAACATGTGGAAATTCTTCCTGAATAGAAGGCGCTATTTCATATTTTAGAGGATGAGTTAGTAAAGTGGTATCTATTTCTAGTTTTACCAAATTTGTTTTTCCTGAATAATATCTATTTAAAACACCTTCAACTTGTGATTCTGTGCTACAATGAATAAAACCTTCAGTAGCCAAAGAAGGTGCTTCGTAGTATCCTTTCATTAATGCTAATTTCCACTCTTCCATTGAAGTAATGTGATAAATTTTATCAGCCATTTTTTAATTTGATTTGTTGTAAAGTATAAATGTAGGTAAATATATATGGCAAATATGTGTGAAAACAAAAAAGTTTATCTGAATTCACATTATCCAGCTAAATGCTTAGACAATTCTTTTTCTAGCAGAAAATAAATAAATGATTCCAACAATACCCCACATAAAAATTAATCCAATAGTCCACATGGTTTTTTCATCTTTGGTAATACGTATTGATTGTTTAATTTCCATAATTGCTGTAAAAATAAATGTAACTGCAAAAATGAAAGCAATAATAAAAAACAAATCTGAAAATTGAGAATGCATGATTTTTTGAAATGCTCCAACAAACGATAAGAAATAACAAAGTAATAA
>CANGTN010000036.1 GCA_947456805.1 Chitinophagaceae bacterium
AGGATATAAGCCCAAGCTTGTCCAAATAAACCACGCACTCATTTGTCCGCAATCATCATTGCCACTTAATCCATCGGGCCCAACTTTATACATACTATCAATAACTACTTTCAACCATTTGGCAGCTTTTTCAGGATGCCCTAACGTGTTGTACATATAAATGATATGGTGGCTTGGTTCATTGCCATGTGCGTATTGACCAATTAATCCACTGATATCAGAACTTACATTTTCGCCATGCAAAACAGAAGGTGCAGAAAATAATGCATCTAATTTTTTTACTAAATTTTCTTTGCCTCCATACAATTTTGCCAAACCATCAACATCATGTGGTACAAAAAAACTATGTTGCCATGCAGTGCCTTCTACGTATTGTCCATCAAATCCATGTTCGGATAAAATTGGATCAAATGGTTCAATAAATTTTCCGGTACTATTTTTTGCACGCATAAAACCTGAAGTGCTGTCAAATAAGGCTTTGTAGTTCATTGCACGGTTTGAAAACAACTGATAATCTGAATCATTTCCTAACATTTTTGCAACTTGTGCTATGCACCAATCATCAAAAGCATATTCTAAAGTGATAGTTACACTCCAACCATGTTTATCTTGTGGTAAGTACCCATACTTTATATAGTCTTGGGTACCTCTTTGATTTTGCATTGCACTTTTTTTCATAGCTGTGTAAGCAAGATTATAATCAAACCCTTGAATGTTTTTTAGCATTGCATCTGCTATAATTGGAACACTGTGATAGCCGGTCATGGTATTCGTTTCCCAACTGCTTAAATCCCATACAGGTAATAATCCATTATCCTGATAAAATTGCAACATGCTGTTAATCATATCAGGTAGTCGTTTGGTTTGTGTAATTGTAAATAATGGATTCAATGCCCTGAATACATCCCATTGAGAAAATACAGTATATTTATTTTCACCTTTTGTAAATGCTTTTGTTACATTATTATGTGTTTGATAAAATCCATCCTTATCACTGTATATCACAGGCGCCATGCATGTTCTGTATAATGCAGTATAAAATTGTTGGGCTTGTTTTTTGTTGTCGGTATTGATTTTTATTTTTTGTAATTCTCTTTCCCAAAGCGCATCAGCTTTTTTTACAACTGTATAAAAATTCAATTGGTTCGTTTCATTTAATGATGCGAGTGCTTTTTCTGAACTGACAGAACTCAACCCAACTTTTACTAATAAAGGATTCTGTGAAGCAAATTGTAAGGCCAATTTTATATTTTTCCCAAATCCTTGTTTTTTATTCGAAATGGAATCTGAAATAAAAATTTGTTGTAAAATTTTTTGGGAAAATTTTGCAGCAAAATATACTTTCTGTCCTTTAGCCCAACCTGTACTATATCTATATCCAACAATTGTTGAGTCGTTTACGATTTCAATATTGCCTGCCGTTGTTTTATCCCAGTTAATGGCAAATCCCATATCAAATCTCAACCATCCTTTTTCATTTGGAAAAGTATATCTGTGGTATCCGTTTCTTTCAGTAGCGGTTAATTCGCAGTTAATTCCGTTGTTTAATTTTACCTGATAATAGCCAGGCTTTGCACTTTCATTATTGTGATTGAATGGCAACAATATTCTTGGCTTTCTTATTTCAGAAGTATCGGTTAATGGGAGCAAAGAAATATCACACCAATCACCAATACCAGTTCCGCTTAAATGCGTATGACTAAAACCTGCAATTGTGTTGCTGCTGTAATGATAGCCGCTGCACCAGTCCCAACCTTCAACACCATTGTCGGGGCTTAATTGTACCATTCCAAATGGAACAGTTGCACCAGGATAAACATGTCCATGCCCGCCTGTGCCTAAAAATGGATCAACAAAAGAAGTTAATTTCTGTGCGTGATTAAAATAGGTATTGCCAAATAGTAATACCCAAACCATAATTTTTTTCATGCGGCAATTTAAGACTATTTTAAATTTGGTAATAGATTACACAATCATTTCCTATTCAAACTACTTCATGATTTTTAAAAATTAATACCTATTCGTATGTAAATTATAATTATTAATTAATGTTGCAGGAAATTATGATTATTTATGGATGTTGAATTAAAAGATGTATTTCTTGCATTTGGTTTATCGGCCTTGTTTTTGGCATTCGTTGTTTTTTATTTTTTTTGGAATTTATACCAACAACAAAAGAAATTCAGAGATTTGCAATTTCAAAAAATCAATGCTGAGATTATTGCAATTGAAATTGAACGAAAACGCTTGTCAACTCTATTACACAATGATATAGCACCTACATTGGCAAGTGTGAAAATGAGATTGGGTTTAATAAAAAACCAATCTCAAGATTTGATGAATGATCTGGAAAATGCATTGTATACTTCAATAGTACAAATACGGGGAATCATGCAAGATCTAACACCACTAACCATTCACGAGTTGCCTTTTCAGGATATTTTAAAACAATACATTGATACTTTAAAACTCAATGAATTAATAGAAATTGAGTTTAAAGATGAAACAGATTTTATTTTAAAATCTGAAAAAAACAATCAGGTATTCAGAATTATTCAAGAGATAATTCAAAATACTGTGAAGCATGCAAATGCCAAAAAATTAAAAATTCAATTATTAAAAGAAAATAATTTTTTATTGATCAGAACTTCCGATGATGGTATTGGTTATGATTTTGAAAAAATTAAATCTTCCAATAAACTTGGCTTGGGATTATTGGGAATATTCAGTAGGGTTGAATATCTGAATGGTACAATTGTTAGTCCTACAAATTCATCAAAAGGAACAAAGTACAACATCAGAATTCCAACTTAATGCTTGTTATATCATAAAATAAGATTGGTCTTAGCGTTGCAATAGATTGTTATGCAATTGCATTTGAAGGTGTTTGTTGGTATTTTCCTATTCATTTTTTTTAATCATTACCCCTGAATAAGAGTCTTACCTAATTTATTGTTCAATATCTTATTTTCTGAATTGAAATTTATATTTAGAATTTTTCTGTTGGTAACAGATTGTATATTTACTCCAACAAAATTTGCTTTTGGCTTTAGTTGCAATTGCATAAATAATTTTCATCAAGATTGTAACGTGTGAAAAATATAGCATCATTAAATATCTATACGTTGCTATCAAACCTAAACCCAAACTCAAACTTACTTTTCATTACTTTTAAAAAATAACTTATAACTTACGTTTATGAAGCATTTGAGAAAACTTTACATTCAGGTATTGATTGGGGTATTACTGGGAATTATTGTAGGTTATTTTTTTCCTTCATTGGGCAGCTTTGGTAAATCAATTGGTGAAATTTATATTAACCTGATTAAGATGCTTATTGCACCTTTAATTTTCTTCACTATTACAACCGGAATTGCAGGTACGGGCAATCTTAAAAAAGCAGGAAGAATTGGCGGAAAGGCATTGATTTATTTTGAAATTGTTTCTACAATTGCTTTACTGCTAGGCTTTCTTGTTGCAAATATTGTAAAGCCTGGAGTAGGTGTGCCACAAGACACAGCAAACGCTACAGCTTCAATTGCTAAGGTTAGCAAAGAAATAAATTGGGCTGAATTTTTCATGCACATGATTCCTTCTAATGTAGTGGATTCTTTTGCAAAAGGAGATATTTTACAGGTGTTGGTTTTTTCTGTTTTGTTTGGTATTGCTTTGAGCAAATTAGGACCTGCCGGAAAATCAATAACACACAATTTTGAAAAAATTAATCAAGTATTATTTACGGTTTTAAACATGATTACGGTATTAAGTCCAATAGCTGCTTTTGGTGGAATGTTATCTACTGTTGGGGGTAAAAATGGATTTGCCATGTTGTTTGTATTGGGTAAGTTTATGATGACTTTTTACCTTACTTGTGTGTTTTTTATTTTTGTAATTCTAGGGTTGATTATGCGTTTTTACAAGATGAATATTTTCAAATTATTGAGTTATGTAAAAGAAGAAATTTTAATCGTTTTTGGTTCAAGCAGCAGCGAATCAGTATTACCAAATATTATGAGCAAATTAGAAAATGCTGGCTGCTCTTCAACTGTTGTAGGATTGGTTATCCCAACTGGATATAGTTTTAATTTAGATGGCACTACCATTTATTTGGGAATGTCTGTATTGTTTATTACACAGGCACTTGGCATTGATTTGGATGTAATGCAACAATTTACTGTTGTTGGGATTTTATTGCTTACCAGCAAAGGTGCAGGAGGCATTACAGGCAGTGGTTTGATTATTTTAAAGTCTAGTTTAGACTCGATGAAATTTATACCCGAAAAAGCACAATCACAATTTTTACCATTGCTGATAGGCATTGACAGATTGATGAGTTTGGGACGAGCATTGACAAACGTTATTGGCAATACGGTGGCATGTGTGGTAATTGCAAAGAATGAAAATTTGATTGATGAAGATATTTATAAAACAGTTGTTGAAAATAAAAAAGAATTATTAGTTCCCGTAAGAGAAAATAATATTTAATTCATTCTTTAAATTAAACAACAAAAACAATCTGATTTAAATACTAATTAAGATTGGATTACTGGCGAAAAATGAAGAACGTTTTACAGAACATTCTACAGAAGTACTTACCTAGCTAACTAATTGGAAGTGTGCATGTGCTGAATTATGAGGTTTGTTAAATCTCGTTATTCAACTTCTACTGCTGTAACCAAAACTTTATCAATTCTATTGTGATCCATATCTACAATCTCAAATTTATATCCTCTCCACAAAAGTGTATTTCCTGTAGATGGTATTTTTTTTAATTCATGTAAAATAAATCCTGCCAATGTATCAAAATCTTGTTCAGCTTCTTTTATCCAATCCGTCTTATCAATCTTATGTAAAAAATCATAAAACGGAATTTGAGCATCTATTAATAAACTACCATCCGCACGTTCTGTAATCTCATAAGACTCTTCATCAGGTTGTGGTATGTCGCCAACAATTGCTTCTAAAATATCGTTCAATGTAATCAGTCCTTCAATGCTTCCGTATTCATTTACAATAAAACAATGGTGAATTTTTGTTTCTTTAAATTTTTCTAAAACCTGGTATGCGGTAATATTTTCAGGAACATACATTGGTTGCTGCATAATAGATAAAAGAATAGTTTCATCGCTGTTCAGTAATAAATCTTTCACGGAAACCATACCTTTCAGTGCTTCAATATTTCCTTCGCAAACCGGATATACAGAATGTATTATGTCAGTCATTTCTTTCTTTACCATGCCTACTGTTTTTGTAGCATCTAACCACATAATGTCTGTTCTGTGTGTCATCAAAGAAGTAATATTTCTGTCGCCCAAATGAAATACCCTTTCAATAATTTCCTGTTCTGCTTCTTCAATGGTGCCCTGCTCCGTTCCTTCGCTGATAATAGCTTTTATTTCTTCTTCGGTAACATGTGTATCTGTTGAACTGATTCGAAATAGTTTTGATAAAAAATTCGTTGATTTAGAAAGCAGCCATATAAACGGAAAAGTAATTCTAGAAATAATTTTCATTGGTCCCGCAACAGCTTTGGCAATAACTTCAGGCTTGCTTAAACCAATTCTTTTGGGGAGCAATTCACCCAAAACCAAAGACAAGTAAGTGATCATTATTACCACAATTACTGTAGCAAGTGTATTGCTGTAAGGTTTTGTTAATTCAATTGACTGAAGCCAAAAAACAATTTGAACTTTAATTTTTTCGCCAGAAAAAATACCGGTTAAAATTCCAATTAATGTTATACCTATTTGAACAGTTGATAAAAATGAATCAGGATGATTCGCCAGTGTCAATGCAGCTTTTGCTTCTGCATCACCTTTATTAGCTTGAGATTCAAGTCTGGCTTTTCTTGCAGATAGCAATGCAATTTCTGACATTGAGAAAAGCCCGTTCAGTAAAATTAATCCTAGTATAATTAGTATTTCTAACATAATTGATACAGCAAAACTACGTATCAGAACCGTACTTGAAGATTGTTTTTTTACTGGCTGAGGCAGATGACACTAATCTAAGCAGCTGTAGGCTCTGTCAAACTTGGCAAACGTAATCTTCTGTTGAAGAATCCTGCCGAAGCCAATCCAATACAGCAGCCTAAAACTGCTCCTCCAATAACATCTATCGGATAATGCACACCCACGTATACTTGACCATAACAAATAGTGGCAGCCCAGATAAAAAATAGATAAACCCATTTTTTGAATACGGGTTTTAAGGTAAGAAAAATATACATCGCAGCAGCAAAATGATTGGTTGCATGAGAGGAAGTAAAACTAAAGTTTATAGGACAATTGTTGATGAGTAATCTTGCATATTGTTGTATAAAAACATCTGAACAAGGTCGTGGTCGTAAAAAATAATTTTTTATGATACTACTGCTAAGTTGGTCTGAAATTGAAATGGTGATTATTAGTCCAATAATCCAAGGGATTCCTTTCCAGCCATAGTTCATAGTCATAAAGAGTAATAAAAAAAGGTATAAAGGATACCATGTTGTAGCATCTCTGTACCAGGGGAAAATATGATCTAAAAATGGGGTTGTCCAGAATACATTTATTTGAAGAAAAAAATATTTATCCCAAGCATCTAGTATCACCCATAATTTTTGCAAAAAGCTAATGCCTAAAATTCCTTCAATCATTTTGTAAAGTTAATTTTTTGAGATACTAAATGATGATATTTTTTAAACAAAAATCAACCAGCTTGTTTTGTATATGGTTTCTTCCTTGCTACAATGATTAATCTTGTTGATTTTTCGTAGTCATAATTTTCAAGTTGGTAATTTCCGAAAACATCTTCTACCTCCATATTTTGCAAAGCAAGCATGTTGGTAAAATCAGCTAAAGTAAATTTTGCTACCCGTTCTGTGTATAAGTCTTGAAGCGAATGATTTGATTCATCCATAACCTGAATTTGTTTAAAGAAGTAGTCGTTGTCGTGCCATTTTTTTATGTGAAACTCTGTATTTTCAACCTTCACCAATTTAGTATTTTGTTCCAGATTTTCTGCAAATTGTACATTTAAGTAATCTATTACAAAAACTCCGTTTGCTTTAATACTCTGGGCAATTGTTCTCAAAGCATTGTCATGTTCTCTTTTGGTTTTGAAGTATCCAAAACTGGTAAAAAAATTAAATGCAAAATCGAAGTAGTTAATCCAAAAGGGTAATCTCATGTCATGCTGAAAAAAATGTAGCATTTCATGCTCGGATAATTTTGCTTCTTCAATAGATGGAAGGGCAAGGTCTATGCCTGTAACATCAAAACCCATCTCAGCCAAAGCCCTGCTGTGCCTGCCTTTTCCGCATGCTACATCAAGCATTGAACTTCCTTTTGCAGGGTGTAAATATGCTATGAGTTTTGTAATAAAACCCAACGCTTCACTATCGTCTCTATGTTGATAAAGTTGATGATAATAAGGACTTGAAAACCAATCTTTGTACCAATCTTTTGCTATCATAATTTTAAAGGGTTGTAACTTAATGCTAAGATTTTTTTAGAAAAGAAAATAATTAAACAGCAAATGTATCTTAGATAAAAATTAGCCAACTATTTTTTTTAATTACAATTTTTTTTCACTGAAATACGAATGAAGTTGATAAGTATTAATTCCTTAATTCCATTCAATTTTAACCAAAATTATTTATATTTTTTAATTATGTTTGCAGACTTAGAAAATAAACATAAATGGCATTAATAAAAAGTATATCAGGTATTAGAGGAACGATCGGAGGGAAGCCCGGAGAAACACTTTCACCACTTGATGTAGTAAGATTTTCAGCAGCATTTGGTACATGGTTAATACAACAATCAGACAATAAAAAAGTAATCATTGGCAGAGATGCCAGAATTAGTGGAGAAATGGTGCAACGCCTTGTGGTAAGCACATTAAACGCTTTAGGGTTAGATGTGGTTGATGTGGGTTTGAGTACAACACCTACCGTAGAAATGGCAGTTACTTCTAATGGAGCTGCTGGTGGCATTATTCTTACTGCAAGCCATAACCCGAAAGAGTGGAATGCATTGAAATTATTAAATCATAAAGGTGAGTTTATCAGCGGTTCCAATGGTGCTGAAGTTTTGAAGATTGCCTTGAATGATGACTATGTTTTTGCATCTGTTGATAAATTGGGAAGTTATTCCTACAATGAAACTGCACTTCAGGAACATATTGCAGCTGTAGTCAATTATCCATTGGTTAATATAGATGCAATTAAAAAAAGAAAATTTAAAGTTGTTGTTGATGCTATTAATAGCACAGGCGCTTTTGCTGTACCTGATTTACTAAAAGCATTGGGTGTGGCTGCCAAAGATATTATTGTTTTAAACGGTGAAGTCAATGGAAAGTTTGCACACAATCCTGAACCTTTACCACAGCATTTAACTGAATTATGTAATGAAGTAAATAAACACAAAGCAGATATTGGAATTGCTGTTGATCCTGATGTAGACAGACTTTGCTTTGTTTGTGAAGATGGAACATTGTTTGGAGAAGAATATACTTTGGTTGCTGTTGCTGATTATATATTACAATATAAAAAGGGAAATACGGTAAGCAATATGAGCAGCACCCGAGCGTTAAAAGATGTTACTATCAAAAATGGCGGTGAATACTTTTCAAGCGCTGTGGGTGAAGTGAATGTTGTTAATAAAATGAAAGAGGTAAATGCAGTAATTGGCGGTGAAGGAAATGGAGGAATCATTGTGCCGGATTTACACTACGGTAGAGATGCATTAATTGGAATTGCATTATTTTTATCTCAGTTAGCATTAGAAAAAAAATCAGCCCGTCAGCTTCGCAATACTTATCCCGATTATTTTATGAGTAAGAATAAAATTGAACTGGAAAATGGGTTTGATATCAATAAGATTTTCCTAGGAATACAAACCAAATACAAGAATAATCCTGTTAATACTGAAGACGGGTTGAAAATAGAATTTGATAATGATTGGGTTCATTTACGAACTAGTAATACAGAGCCTATTATTCGTATTTATGCCGAAAGTAATTTTGATACTACTGCAAATAATATTGCTAAGCAACTGATGAAAGACATTAGAGAAGTGATGTAAGGCCTTCTGTTATTTAACAATATTGTTACAATAGTATAATGTTCTTTTATTTGTTTGTAAGTGCTAATTTTATTGTTCAATCGTAAAACAATGTTAAATAATGACATGCTTTAACTGACGAATCAGCAGATTTATTTACTTGCAACATCGAAAGGCATAAAATTTGAAAATATTTTGAATTAAAAATCCAATATTAATTATGAATCTCAAAAACGTTTTAACTGTGGTTGCCATAAGTGCCTCTACCGCAATTTTGAGTGTGGTAGGCTATGGCAAATGGATGGAAAAAAAATATGCCGGTACGCAAGAAGTCGGTAAATTACCTGTAAACTATGCAGGCTTTTTTGGTAATAATGCTCCTGGTGGTCCTGTAGATTTTACTGCAGCAGCAACTACTGCAACTCCTGCAGTAGTGCATATCAAAACAAAAACAAAAGCTCGTCAGGTAGTTAATAGTCAGCCTCAACAAAATCCCTTTGGAGATATGTTTGGTGGTGACATGTTTGATCAATTTTTTAATGGACCTCGTGTTGTTCCAGAACAACAGGCAAGTGGAAGTGGTGTAATTGTAAGTCAGGATGGTTACATCGTTACAAATAACCATGTTGTAGATGGTGCAGATGAAATCAATGTTACTTTGAACAACAAAAAATCTTACAAAGCAACGGTGATTGGCACAGATGCAAGTACTGACCTAGCAGTTATTAAAATTGAAGGAGATAAATTTCCTTATTTAGTTTATGGTAATAGCGATGAAGTAAAATTAGGTCAGTGGGTATTGGCAATAGGTTATCCATTAAGTTTGGATGTAACTGTTAGTGCAGGAATTGTAAGTGCTAAGGCAAGAAGTATCAATATCAATCAAAGACAAAGTAAAACACCGGTTGAAAGTTTTATCCAAACGGATGCTGCTGTAAATCCGGGTAATAGCGGTGGAGCACTGATTAATACAAATGGAGAATTGGTGGGTATTAATTCTGCTATTGCTTCGCCAACGGGTTATTATACGGGTTATTCTTTTGCAATCCCGGTAAACATTGTAAGAAAAGCAATTGCTGATATGGTAAAATATGGCTCGGTACAAAGAGCATTTATTGGTATTACTTACATTCCCGAAGGCATATCGGATAAAGAAAGCGCTGCAAATGATGAAAAATATGGCAGTTCCTGGAAAACGAATGATGGAGTTTTTATTACAGGGGTAGCAGATGGCAGTGCGGGAGCTGCTGCTGGTTTGAAGGAAAAAGACATCATTACAAAAATCAATGGAAGCCCTGTAAATAGCGGACCTCAGATGGTAGAACAAGTTGCTTTGTACAAACCTGGTGATAAGATTTCTGTTAGTTACAAAAGAAATGGCGTTGAAAATACTGTTACTGTAACCTTAAAAAATAAAGCGGGTAATACAGATTTAGTAAAGAAATCAGGAATACTTGATAAATTAGGAGGAACATTAGAAAACTTAGATAAAAAAACAGCTTTGGCTAATGAAGTTGCTGGAGGTGTTGTAGTGAAAAAAATAGGCACAGGATTATTGTCTAAAACAAGAATGCAGGAAGGTTTTGTAATTACTTCGGTAAATGGAGTAGATATTAAAAATATAGAAGAATTAAAGGCTGCTCTTGGTAATTCTAAGAATGGTAAAGTTAGATTTGACGGTATTTATCCAGGATATGAAGGCAATTATACATATCCCTTAAATCTTGGCGACAGCGAAGAATAACCAATTCTAATTGTATTCAATAAAAATGGGTTTCTAAATAGAAACCCATTTTTTATGCAGTGGATTTTAAATTATCTCTGAACTCTCCCGCTACCATCACCTTTTACTAAGTCTTTCACTTCGCTTAAAGTAGCATGGTTTAAATCACCCGGAATAGTATGTTTCAATGCACTTGCAGCAACACCAAATTCAGCAGCATCAGCCATTTTCATGCCTGTTACTAAACCGAAAATTAATCCGCTTGCAAAGCTGTCACCGCTTCCAACTCTATCCACAATACGAACGTTGTATTGTTTGGTATGATAAAAATCAGTTCCATCATACACCAATGCACTCCAACCATTATCACTTGCACTATGGCTTTCACGTAACGATGATGCGATGAATTTAAAACCAAATTTTTCTTTCATTTGTTTAAATACATCTTTAAAACCATCTAAGTTTAATTCGCCTTTTGTAACATCTGTATCAGCTGCTTTAAAGCCCAAAGTTGTATCAGCATCTTCTTCATTGCCAATACATACATCTACATATTGACAAAGTTGCGTCATCACTTCTCTTGCTTTTTCTTTACTCCACAATTTCTTTCTGTAGTTTAAGTCAATACTGGTAGTAATTCCTTTTGCTTTCGCAGCTTTTAATGCAGCTAAAGTAAGCGCTGCACACAAATAGGTTGTGAAATAATTAAAATATTCCCAGGCGATGTTGTAGGAGCAAAGTTTGTAAAAGGCGTTAAAGCCGTTTTTCCAAAACAAAAATTAATGGTTACTGGTGGAGTAGAACCTAACAAAGAAAGCTTTGCAAGTTGGTTTGGTGCCGGTGTTACTGCAGTTGGCATGGGAAGTCAGTTGTTTAGAAAAGAGTGGCTTGACAGTGGAAATTATGAAGCAGTAAGTGCAATTTGTAATGAATGTATGCAACTTGTTAAATCATAATTTTATAAAAAGCCAACATATCAATTTGACTTTTTTAACATTTATTTCCTTCAAATAGGCATAAAATAGAGGTTTTATTCAAATATTTCTATAAATTTTTATTTCTTTTTAAAATTTCTTTTTAGCTTTCGTTTGCAATCCTTACCTTTGCTCTCCTTTGAATTTTGGTAAGCCAACTATTATTTTTATTTTCATTCATCAAATGAGGTAATTTTAATAATAAAGCATCAGAGAATTTTAATTCTCGCTAAAATTATTATTGCAATAAACCGGTTTTACAAAAATACTATGTCAACAAAAACTTTGAACAACAGGGTAAACTTCGGTAAAACAAAACATCTTGCTGAAACACCCGATTTATTAGACATTCAATTAGAGTCTTTCAAAGAATTTTTCCAGTTAGAAACTACTCCTGACAAACGTGATGTGGAAGGATTATTCCGAGTATTCAAGGATAACTTCCCGATCACTGACACCAGAAATATTTTCGTGTTGGAATTCTTGGATTATTTTATTGATCCCCCTCGTTACTCTATCGACGAATGTATGGAGCGTGGCTTAACCTACGCTGTGCCTCTAAAGGCAAAACTTCGTTTGAGTTGTAATGATGAGGAACACGTCGATTTTCAGACAATTGTACAAGATGTATTTTTAGGAAATATTCCATATATGACGCCTAGAGGTACTTTCGTAGTGAATGGTGCTGAACGTGTTGTTGTTTCTCAATTACACCGAAGCCCTGGCGTATTTTTTGGTCAATCTGTTCATCCGAATGGGACTAAAATTTACTCTGCGAGGGTAATTCCATTTAAAGGAGCCTGGATGGAGTTTGCAACAGACATTAACAATGTGATGTATGCATATATCGATCGTAAAAAGAAATTTCCGGTAACTACACTATTGCGTTCTATAGGTTTTGAAACTGATAAAGATATTCTTGAATTATTTGGTATGGCCGATGAGGTGAATGCTGATAAAAAAGAATTATTAAAACACGTTGGCAAAAGATTAGCTGCTCGTGTATTACGTACATGGGTGGAAGATTTTGTTGATGAAGATACTGGTGAAGTTGTAAGCATTGAGCGTAATGAAATTGTAATGGAGCGTGATGTTGTGTTGGATGAAGAAGCAATCGACACAATTATAGAAATGGAAATTAAAAGCGTTTTCTTGCAAAGAGAAGATGTAGGTGGAGATTATGCTATCATCTACAATACACTAAATAAAGATACAAGTAACAGTGAACTTGAAGCGGTACAATTGATCTATCGTCAATTACGTGGTGCTGATGCTCCTGATAACGAAACAGCTCGTGGAATCATCGACAAATTATTCTTCTCTGATAAGAGATATGATTTGGGTGAAGTTGGTCGTTATAAAATAAATAAGAAACTTGGATTGGATTATTCATTAACCAAAAAGGTATTGACCAAACAAGATATTATTGAAATTATCAAATACCTGGTTCGTTTAACAAATGCAAAGGCAGAGATTGATGATATTGACCATTTGAGCAATCGTCGTGTACGTACTGTAGGCGAACAGTTGTATGCTCAGTTTGGTGTAGGCTTGGCTCGTATGGCTCGTACTATTCGTGAAAGAATGAATGTGCGTGACAATGAAGTATTTACTCCGGTAGATTTAATTAATGCTAGAACATTATCTTCTGTTATCAATTCATTCTTTGGAACTTCTCAGTTATCTCAATTCTTAGATCAAACAAACCCGCTTTCTGAAATTACGCACAAACGTCGTATTTCAGCACTAGGGCCTGGTGGATTGAGCAGAGAAAGAGCAGGGTTTGAAGTTCGAGATGTACACTATTCTCACTACGGTCGTTTGTGTACTATCGAAACTCCGGAAGGTCCAAACATTGGTTTGATTTCAACTTTGTGTGTGCATGCTGCAATCAACGATATGGGCTTTATTGAAACGCCTTATCGTAAAGTAGAGAATGGTAAAGTAAACATGAAAGAATTAACTTTCTTGAGTGCCGAAGAAGAAGATTCTGCAAAAATTGCACAAAGTAATACGCCATTGGATGACAAAGGAAACTTTACTGAAAGCAAGATTGTAAGTCGTGAAACAGGCGATTTCCCTATACTTGATAAAAATGATGTTCAATACATGGACGTTGCACCAAACCAAATTGTAGGTTTAAGTGCTTCATTAATTCCATTCTTAGAACACGATGATGCCAACCGTGCATTGATGGGATCAAACATGCAACGTCAAGCTGTTCCATTAGTTCGTCCTGAAGCACCTGTTGTGGGTACAGGATTAGAAGGAAAAGCTGCACGTGATGCAAGGATTCAATTACATGCAGAAGGAAATGGTGTTGTTGAATTTGTAGATGCAAATGAAATACATGTTCGTTATGAAAGAAATGACGAAGATCGTTTGACAAGTTTTGATGATGATTTGAGAATTTATAAAATTACTAAATTCATTAAAACAAATCAGGCTACCTGTATCAACTTAAGCCCAGCAGTAGCTAAGGGTCAAAAGGTAAAAAAAGGTGATTTCTTAACTGAAGGCTATGCAACCAAAAACGGTGAATTGGCTTTAGGTAGAAATTTACAAGTAGCCTTCATGCCTTGGAAAGGATACAACTTTGAAGATGCGATTGTAATCAATGAAAAAGTAGTACGTGAAGATTGGTTTACTTCTGTACATATTGATGAATATGAATTAGAAGTTCGTGATACTAAATTGGGTGAAGAAGAATTAACTCCGGATATTCCGAATGTTAGTGAAGAAGCAACCAAAGATTTAGATGAAAATGGTATTATTCGTATTGGAGCAACCATCAAAGAAGGTGATATTTTAATTGGAAAAATTACACCAAAAGGAGAAAGTGATCCAACTCCTGAAGAGAAGTTATTACGTGCAATCTTCGGCGATAAAGCCGGCGATGCCAAAGATGCTTCGTTGAAAGCTCCTAACGGAACTGAAGGTGTTGTAATTGACAAAAAACTATTCCAACGTGCTAAGAAAGATAAGAATGCAAAGGTTCGTGAAAAAGCTTTGTTGGATAAGGTAGAAAAAATACATCAGCAAAACGAAGATGATATTAAAGAACAATTATTGAACAAATTGGGAATGTTGTTGAAAGACAAAACTTCACAAGGAGTTAGCAATAATTTTGGAGAAATGTTGGTAGGTAAAGCTGCTAAATTTAATCCTAAAAATATTGCTTCAATTGATTTTGCAAACGTTAATCCATTGGGTTGGACAGGTGATGCAAAAACTGATGATGCTATCAATACTTTATTGCACAACTATAATATTAAGTTCAATGAAGAGTTGGGTAGATACAAAAGAGAGAAATTTAATATTTCTATCGGAGACGAATTACCTGCCGGCGTATTGAAATTAGCTAAAGTATATCTTGCTGTGAAACGTAAGTTGAAAGTGGGAGATAAAATGGCTGGACGTCACGGAAATAAAGGAATTGTTGCAAAAATTGTACGTGCAGAAGATATGCCATTTATGGAAGATGGTACACCGGTTGATATTGTATTAAATCCATTAGGGGTACCTTCCCGTATGAACTTAGGACAAATCTATGAAACCATTCTAGGATGGAGTGCTAAGAAATTAGGTGTGAAATTTGCAACGCCAATTTTCGATGGTGCTACCACAACGGAAATTGAAAACTATTGTAAACAAGCAGATATTCCTTTAAATGGACATACCTACCTTTATGATGGTGAAACTGGAGAGCGTTTCCATCAAAAAGCAACTGTTGGGGTTATTTATGTAATCAAATTACACCACATGGTTGATGATAAGATGCATGCACGATCTATTGGACCATACAGCTTAATCACACAACAACCATTGGGCGGTAAAGCACAATTTGGTGGTCAGCGTTTTGGTGAGATGGAGGTTTGGGCTTTGGAAGCTTATGGAGCTGCAAATATCTTACAAGAATTATTGACACTCAAATCAGATGATATTATTGGCCGTGCAAAAACCTATGAGGCAATTGTAAAAGGCGAAAATATCCCTAAAGCCGGTGTTCCTGAATCATTCAATGTATTGGTTCATGAATTAAGAGGATTAGGCTTAGATCTGAAATTTGATTAAGCAAAAATTTATATATTGCTAAGAGGCTACCAAACGGTAGCCTCTTTTTTTTAAATATAGTCACGACCTAAAAAAGGTTGACAGAAAACAAGTATCACTATTTTGAATAAACGACAATTCAATTTGCTATTTTCAGGTTCTAAAATGAGGCTTACATACCATAAGTTTTTTTATGAGTAATTCAAAAAACTTATTTTAATTTCAAATTTGTTAATTTTATTCTACCGTCAATGGTTTCAAAAGCAAATGTAAAAGAAGGGTTAGATGCTTCCTAACACAATGAAAATTATGTTTAAGGAATATTATCAGTTCAAAAAGAAGGCTGGTTTGTTGAAGAAGTTTTGTAAACTTATTGCTAGTAATTTATTGGAGTACAAAAGAAATTTACTAATGTATTTGCTATGCAATGTTCTTAAATAAAATCATTATAATTAAAGGTAATTTGAAAAATTGATTTGTTAAATCATTTCTGCTAACTTTTCAATGACAGTATCAATTTCTGCTTTGGTATTGTTTTTACAAAAACTAAAACGTACAGTTACCTGATTGGGATTGTTGTTAATGGCACGGATAACATGACTTCCGGCATTTGCACCACTTGTACATGCACTGCCCCCACTGGCACAAATTTTATTGATGTCCAGATTAAATAAAATCATTTCGCTTTTTTCTGTTTTTGGAAAATTGACACTTAATACAGTGTATAAACTTTTACCAAAAACATCACCATTGAATGAAATAGAATTGAACTTCAACTTTAATTGTTCACTCATGTACAATTTCAATGATTGAATATAATTGCTGTCTGATTCATAATGTTCTGTTGCTAATTCTAGGGCTTTGGAGAAACCCACAATTCCATATAAGTTTTCAGTGCCTGCCCGCATGTTTCGTTCTTGCGAACCCCCATGTACAAATGGTTTGATAGTTATGTTTTCATTAATGTACAAAATACCAACGCCTTTTGGTCCGTGAAATTTGTGTCCTGCACCGGTAATAAAATGTACATGTGTGTTGCGTAAATCAAATGGAAAATGACCTACGGTTTGAACTGTATCGCTATGAAAGATTGCATCATATTTTTTACACAATTCACCTACTGTTTCAATATCTAAAATATTTCCAATTTCATTGTTGGCATGCATTAGTGTAACCAATGTTTTTTCTGATGCAGAAGCTAATAAAGTTTCTAAATCATGCATATCTACATGTCCGTTTTCCAATAATTTTACATAGCTCAAACTTGCTTCTCCCTGTTGGTGTAAATGTTCTACAGTATGCAAAGTAGCATGATGTTCAATTTTTGAACTGATAATGTTTTTACAACCTAAATCTCTTACTGCTGTAAAAATTGCAGTATTGCTGCTTTCTGTTCCTCCGCTTGTAAAAAATATTTCTGATGGATGCGCATTTAAAATTTTTGCAACCGATTTTCTTGCATTTTCAATTGCCAATCTGCTTTCTCTCCCATAACTATAAATACTACTTGGATTGCCAAAGTGTTGTGTTAGGTATGGCATCATTTTTTCTAAAACCTTTGGGTCTAATGTTGTAGTTGCGGCGTTATCAAAATAAATTCTGTCCATATAAAAATTGATGGGGCATTTGATTCATTCAAAAATAGCAATCGTTCTATTTGTAAAATTAAAAAAACTAATTGAGCATTTGACGATAATTCTTTATTTAGTCAACGCTACTAAAAATTCCATAGTATCTATTCCATCAGCATAATCTGTAAGGCTTGGCTGTTGGGCTTTACCAAAAGGTATGTTTCCATTTCCAACAATACATTGTACTTGTGGATTGGATTTTAATGTTTCTGTTAATTGGTTTTTGTTATTGTAGTATTCGTAATTAATTTGACTGATTGGCGAAAACAATTGTGTGTCTTCAGAAAAAATTACCGTACCATTATTCATGTACAATTTATTGCCCATAATTAACAAAGCCAGATGATAATCAAAGTTGTGTTTGTACTTATGAAAGTCGGCATAGAATTCATACTTTTTCAATGCTTCCATTAAGGGTATAAAATCATATTTTTCAGGTACATAAAGTTTGGTAACATTTCTGCAACCCAATCCAAAATATTGTTGAATGTCATCAGCCAATAAACTCAATTCTTCTTTTGTTTCTTGACCCGTTAAAATGGCAACTGATGTTCTGTTTTTTCTAATGA
>CANGTN010000037.1 GCA_947456805.1 Chitinophagaceae bacterium
TATTAACCGTGTTGAGTACGAAGTTTTTAATTTAGGTCAAATTGAGCAACTTCAAGAGAAATATGCTTTACCTGAATTTTCATTAGAAAACTTGTATGTGAATGGCTTAATTAGCCGTACTGATAAAGTAAAAATATTAGCAACAGGTGAAATTAAAACAAAACTTAATGTCAAAGTAAATGCTATCAGCGAGAAAGCTAAATTAGCTATAGAAGCGCTAGGAGGTTCTGTTGAAATTATTAAGTAATTTCTCTTAACTTGCACAACGCATCAAAGATGCGTTTTTTTTCGTTTAAGGATTTAACACTTACAACCGAATTATCAAGTGAAAAAATTAGTACAAACAATAAAAAATATCTGGAACATTGAAGAGCTTCGCAGCAAAATCATTGTTACCCTTGCATTGGTATTAACCTACAGATTAGGTACACATATTGTATTGCCGGGTATTAATCCAATTGCTCTTGAAGCAGTAAAAGCTAGCAATAAAGCCAGTGGATTATTAGGTTTATTTGACACCTTTGCAGGTGGAGCCTTTTCTCAGGCCTCGATATTAGCATTGGGTATCATGCCTTACATTTCGGCATCTATCTTTATGCAATTGATGACTATTTTAGTTCCTCAGTTGCAAAAAGTACAAAAAGAAGGTGAAAGTGGCAGAAAAAAAATTAATCAATGGACTCGTTACCTAACTGTTATTGTAACAGCTTTCCAAGCCTTTGCATATATCGCTTATTTAAATAGTCCAGGATATGTTGAAGCAATTATTCCTGCATTCAAACCTTACTTTGCTTTTTCTACAATTGTTATCTTAACAGCAGGTACAATGTTTGTGATGTGGTTGGGTGAGCGTATTCAGGATAAAGGCTTAGGTAATGGTACATCTATCATAATTATGGTTGGTATCTTGGCTAGATTACCACAATCAATTATTCAAGAATTTTATACTAAACAAGAAAAAGGTGGCGGAGGTTTATTAATTTTCTTAATTGAAATAGCTATATTATTTGCAATTATCATGGGTTTAATTATCCTTGTACAAGGTGTAAGGAAAATTCCTGTAAATTATGCAAAACAAATTATTGGCAACAAACAATTTGGTGGTGCAAGACAATTTCTACCTGTTAAAGTAAATAGTGCGGGTGTAATGCCTATCATATTTGCTCAGGCGATTATGTTCTTACCAACATTGGTTTCATTTACAAATCTTGATTCTGCAAAAGGAATTGTAAGAATATTTAATGATCACAGTAATTTCTGGTATATGCTTGTTTATTCTGTGATGGTTATAGGGTTTACATTCCTGTACACAGCATTGATTTTTAATCCTAAACAAATTGCTGAAGATTTAAAACGTAGCAATGGTTTTATCCCAGGTGTTAAACCAGGACAACCAACTGCAGATTACATTGGAAGCATTATGGATAAAATTACGTTACCAGGAGCAATATTTTTAGCAATGGTTGGTATTATGCCAGGCTTTGCACAAAGATTGGGTGTTACACAAAGTTTCAGTACTTTCTTTGGAGGAACAAGTTTATTAATTATGGTAGGTGTAGTATTGGATACTTTACAACAAATTGAAACTTATTTATTGATGCGTCAGTATGATGGATTAATGAGTAGTGGAAGAGTTCAAGGAAGACAAACTTCAATGCCAACAAGCAGCGCAATTTAAAGTATTGTATTTATTGTAAATATTTATTGAAACCTGTTAGAGCATTCTGACAGGTTTCTTTTTTACTTACTGTATTTTAAAATCGGATAGATTTGCTCACTGGTTATATTTTTGCAGTATTGTTGATTGGAATTGTTAACTGTTGAAGGGTGCGACGCAACAGGTGTTGATTAATATACTTTAGCCGGTAACATAATTATTTATTAATGAGTTTTAGACCAAATGGTATGATTATATATAAAACAGATGCAGAGGTTGCTTTAATGAAAGAATCGGCAAGATTGGTTAGTACAACGCTTGCAGAAGTTGCCAAGGTATTGAAACCCGGAATGACTACAATGCAAATTGACAATTTGTGCGCAACTATTGTAAGAGATTATAAAGCGATTCCTTCATTTTTGAATTACAGAGGTTATCCGCATCATATATGTGCTAGCGTGAATGATGTTGTAGTTCATGGATTTCCTGATAATATTGCTTTGAAAGAAGGCGATATCGTATCAATAGATTTAGGTGTAATATTAAATGGATGGCATGGTGATCATGCGTATACTTTTATTTTAGGAGAATCTTCTGATGCTGTTTTACAATTGGTTAAGGTCACAAAAGAAAGTTTGTATAAGGGAATTGAAAAAGCAATAGTGAATAATAGAATTGGTGATATAGCAAATGCTATACAGGAACATACAGAAAGAAAATATGGATATGGTGTTGTTAGAGAATTAGTTGGGCATGGATTGGGCAGAAGTTTACACGAAGATCCGCAAATGCCTAATTATGGTAAAAAAGGATCTGGACCAAAGTTGAAAGAAAACTTAGTTCTTGCAATAGAACCGATGATTAATATGGGTACAAAAGATGTGTACACAACTGAGGATGGCTGGACAGTTAAAACAAGAGATGGTAAACCATCTGTTCATTTTGAACATGATGTTTGTGTGAAAAGAGGAACTGCTTTAATTCTCTCTGACTATAGTATAATTGAAACTGCTGAAAAATCAAATGTCAATTTAAATTCTTCTTATTACTAGTTGATATATAATTTGTAATCGTACTTCTGAATATATTTTATGAATATCATCAACTTTGAATTTAAAGCCAAGACAACCAGATTACAGGAATTAGAAGAGTTACTACAACAAAAAAATCCACGTTTCATAGGAGAAGATTATCAGACGGATACTTATTACAATGTAGCCAAAGGCAGGTTAAAGCTCAGAGAAGGCAATATTGAAAATGCATTGATTTATTACGACAGAACAGATACTGCTTCTGCAAAACAATCTAATATCATTCTGTACAAACATAATCCTGATGCTGCTTTGAAGGATATTCTGACAACTGTACATGGTATTAAAGTTGTGGTGGCAAAGTGCAGAAAAATATATTTTATTGAAAATGTAAAATTTCATTTTGATAAAGTTGAAGGGCTGGGTACTTTCATTGAAGTAGAAGCAATCGATAATACTGGAACTTTTGCAATTGAAGATTTACAAAACCAATGTAATTACTACGCTTCATTTTTTGAAGTACAACAACAAGATTATATCCAAAATTCTTACGGTGATTTATTGCTAGAAAAATCTTGATTTATATCATTGATAGTGACATTTAAATGTGGCTTCTTTATTCTTTAAAGAAACCTATTTAAACTTACTATTTATGAATGAACTAAACGAACCTTATGAGAAATTTGGCGAAGAAGCAAAAGAGTTGCTTCGTATTGAAAATGAAATTTTAAGAATAAAGCTTGCAGTAGAATTGGGCGGAAAGATTGAAGATTTGGAAGGTGGTGAAGTAATACCACTAGAGGTTGAAAATATGTTTTTGCAAAATATATTAGCATTTGAACATCAATTTGAA
Organism: Chitinophagaceae bacterium; assembly: GCA_947456805.1. Lineage (GTDB taxonomy): Bacteria > Bacteroidota > Bacteroidia > Chitinophagales > Chitinophagaceae > UBA1930. The sequence continues at coordinate 3,542 of CANGTN010000037.1, forward strand.
TATGCTGAAACCCAGAGTATTTTATACATTTTAGGAAATCCAACTTTTAAGGACATAGATGAGTTGAATGAATTTGGATTAAAAGCTGCCATCAAATCATTTGATGCAATGATGATGGAACATCATCTTCAATTGGATTTCAACGCTGATTATACCAATAGAGAAAAGTATCAATTTATTACTGAAGAATTTTTACACCATCATATTGTAGATGTTAAAGTTGACGGATTGATTACGCATTTCAGTTACGAAGATTTTCATCCCAATCATCGTCTTTCAATAGAAGATAAAGCAACTGCATTTATCAGCCATTGGTTTGATAGAAATTTTGAAGAATGTAATAATGAATTGGCTGATGAACTGAAATTGCCCAATGATATTTTTTTATCAAAGTCAGCAGTAATAAAAAAATTCGAACATATTTTTGCTGCTTACAAATTTTTCAGTAATTGTGAGTATGCAATTAATGATATTCAATTTGAAATTGATGAGCAATTAAACATTGGCACAGGCATTGCAGAAGGAGTAATTCATCACCAAGCCACATTAGAAAATTTCGAACAAATTATTGTAGAAGGAAAATTTAAGTTATCTATGCAGTGGATAAATGGCAAATGGGAAATTTACTTTTTTTCATGGCCCAACTTTCAGTGGTAACCTGCATGATAATAAACATGGCGCAAAAAAAATTAATAGTAATAGGGGGTGGGGCTGCAGGTTTTTTTTGTGCAGTTAATGCAGCAAGATTAAATCCGAAACTAGAAGTTCTTATTGTTGAAAAACACAATAAAATTTTAAGCAAAGTAAGGGTTAGTGGCGGTGGCAGATGTAATGTAACACATAGTTGTTTTGATATACAAGAACTGGTAAAAAAATATCCGAGAGGACAAAATTTTCTTAAAAAATCTTTTCACTGGTTTAATACAAAACATACAATTGATTGGTTTGAAGAAAGAGGTGTAACCCTTGCTACAGAAGCCGATGGAAGAATGTTCCCGGTTTCAAATACCTCACAAACAATTGTTGATTGTTTGATGAAAGAAACCAATAAATATGGTGTTCGAATTAGTTACAGTACAGAAATTATTGAAATAAACAAAGTAGCAGAAACTTTTGAATTGATAACGAATTCCAATCAAGTTATACAAGCAGATTTTATTTGTATTGCATGCGGAGGTTATCCCAAATCCACTCAATTTGAGTGGTTACAAAAAATAGGTCATCATATAGAAACGCCCGTTCCTTCATTGTTTACTTTCAATGTACCACAACATCCAATTTTGCAATTAATGGGTGTGAGTGTTGTATCAGCACAAATAAAAATTGCAGGAACAAAATTATCAAATGAAGGCCCTTTGTTGATTACGCATTGGGGATTTAGTGGTCCTGCAGTATTAAAACTCTCTGCTTATGCTGCAAGAGTTTTAGCAGAAAAAAATTATGATTTTACTGTTTTAATTAATTGGCTAAAAGATCATAACGAACATTCATTAAGAGATGAATGGATTCATTTAAGAGAAAGGTTTGCTGCACAAAAAGTTCATTCTAAAAATCCATTTCAAATTCCCAATAGGTTGTGGGAGTTTTTGTTACAACAAAGTGACATCAAAGAACAGCAACGATGGGCTGATATTACAGTAAAGCAGCAAAATCAACTAATTCAATTACTTACAGCATACACGTTTCAAGTAAAAGGCAAAACTACTTTTAAAGAAGAATTTGTAACATGTGGCGGTATTCAATTAGGTGAAGTAGATGCCAATACCATGCACAGTAAAAAAATGCCAAACTTATTTTTTGCAGGAGAAATATTAGATGTAGATGGCATTACAGGAGGATTTAATTTTCAAAATGCTTGGACAACAGGATGGCTTGCTGCCAAAACAATTGCATCTTTATAAGCATTTCACTAACTATATTTTTTAAATCTTATTAAAGCTCATTTCTTTTTTTTTGAATTTCAAAAAATATTTCTACCTTAATACTCTAAACTATTTGCTATATGATAAAAATTAATGACCTAACAATTGGCGATTATGTTATTTGCGAATTTGAAGGAAATAATAGAGAAGGTGAAGTTACAGGATTGAACAAAGCCGGAAAACAAATAGCAGTAACAACAGCTGTTCAGGAATTTTGGTTTGAAGAAGAACATTTGTTTCCTATTCCACTTGATGAAGAACAGTTGTTCAAATTACAATTTGTTTTGACTGAAAGTGAGCCTGGAACTGCAAAGTATGTAAAGGGCCCTTTTAGAATTGTGCTGCCACAAAAAGGAAATTTTGAACACATGGAAATATGGTACAGAGAAGATAAACGCCACAATCCAAAAATTCACTTTGTGCATCAATTGCAAAATGCTTATTTGGATATGACCAAAGTTCATCTTACAGATTCTGTTGTAGTGTAATTGAAACTGCATGATTATAATCAGATTAATACTTAATTCTTTTCATCAATTTTGAGAAGAACACAAGATAACTTTATCTAATTGAAAAGTTGTCTTATGAATGATGATGTTACAATATCAGAATACATAAAAACAGGTATTGCATGTTCAATTGCATATTGTATTCCTGGTCTCTTTTTTTTCAGAACAAATGCGTTAGTTGATTCTTGGATTTTATATATTGGCAATATTTCATTTATAATTGTTCTTTCAATAGCTACATTTATCATTCATAAAAGGGTACATGACGAAACAAAAATGGGCAAGATGATTGCTATTGGCATGAAATTAACCATAGTCAGTACCTTGTTTACATTGCCGATTATTGTTGGATTGTACTACTTTTTTGATTCATATAAAATTCCTCTAAATCCTGCCCATATCAATGCTAGTTCAATGTTGAACATCCTTTTTTTAAGTGCAATTGTTGTAAATATTTTAATAGGATTTATAGCAGTCGTTTTGGTTGCTATTATTTACAATCAAATTCCAAAAAATATAAAAGGAGAAGATGTGACTTGATGGAAATGAAACTTATAGCTAATTTTTCGATATACCAGACAAAAAAACGCTTCAAAAGTTTGAAGCGTTTTCAATAATTGAGCTTTCTAATTACAGCTTGAAAAAGTTTTTACTTTTTATTCCGTAAGTAGTATTTACTTTAAAAATATATGGTCCGGTAGGCAATATGAATGTAGGTATTACAGTTACGTTATTTCCTTGCATGAGTATTTTGTTGGTGCTCCATTTTTTCATACCATAAATATCATAAATTGCTAATTCAGCAGTTACATTGTTGAAAGCACTGAAAACTAGTGTGGTCATTTGTGTAGTAACCGGATTTGGATATAAGTTTACAATTCTGATTGGTTCCGATGTTGGAGTTATATTGATACTGTCTTGTACAAATACTTGCTTGCAAACTTCATTTTCGCAACCTAAAACTGTTTTTGTTTTCAGGCAAACGGTATATATGCCAAATGCTGGGTAGTCATGAACAGGATTAGCAATATTGCCAGAAGTGATATAAGTATTGTCTCCAAATTTCCATTTGCGTTCAATGATACTGTCATTTAATGGTACCCAACTCATTGTGCTGTTGAATGCTACTTTTTTAGCAGCCATTCTTTGATATACAAATTGCGGAACACAATTGCTATTTACATTGGTTGCTGTTACATATGCACAGTAAGTTCTTTCACATCCCCTCGCAGTTTTGATGGTTAAGCAAACCCTATAAAATCCGGGTTGTGCATATTGGTGTTGTGGTGCAATTGTATTGCCAATTAAAGCAACTGTACTATCACCCCAAACCCATTTTCTGTAAACGATACTATCACCTATTGCTGCAACTGAATTGCTGCTATTGAACGTAACCAAACTTGCTTGTGGCACGTAACTAAAAACCGCATGACATAACGCAGAAGCAGGGTTTGTGATGGTAATTGTTTTACATAGTTCACTTACACAACCACTTTGTGTTTTTACACGCAAGCAGACATTGTATGTTCCTGCTGCTGCGTATAAATGTGTAGGATTTTGTATATTACCCATTAAACTGTCTCCATCTCCCCATTTCCATTTGCGTTCTACAACAGGATTATTGTTTGGAAAAGTAGTATTAAAACCGGCAAAAAACTTGTATAATTTAAAATTCAAACTATCTCTTGTTGCTAAAAATTCTGCATTGCAGGTTGGGGTATTTGAAACTGTAACAGTTACCGCCTTACAAAGGCTATCAGAACAACCAGTAGAACTTAAAATTCTTAAACAAGCCGTATATGTCCCCGCAAAAGCATAAGTATGAACAGGACTTGCAAGGGTAGAAGTTGTACCATCTCCAAAGCTCCAAACAGTTGCAGCTAAGGGGCTCGAGGCAATAGATGTATTGGTAAATGTTACAACATTATTTGCAGTTGATGTGCTAAAATTAGCTGTGCAAGTACCTATGCTTGTTGGGTTACAGCTTAATGTGAAATTGCTGACTGCATTTGGAGTTGTAGTTATGTAAGTAACAGAATTAATAATCAATGCTCCATTACAATCAGGTGTAGAAACCTTTAAAGCTGTGATATTACCTGAACATGTTACGGTATCCGAATAAAAACCATTTGCATTGGTATACTTTACTCGGATGATTACTCCACAAGTACTATTAGGAGAAAGTGAATCATTTGAAATGGTAACTGCTCTATTGGCAACCGCAATGCCATTGGCATATTTTACATAACCTGATACAAAGACTGTATTGGCAAACAGGTTGCTTGTAAATGAAGCAAAGAGCAAGAAAAAAAAGAGTGTAAAACTTTTTCTCATGGGGTTTGTTTTGGTTACAAAATAGATTTTGTTGAACTAAAGGTAGTAATTTATCGCTTATCTTCTAACATTCTCATTTCCTTAGCGTCTTGTAAAAACTCTGAAGCAAAGATGAATTTGTTGAGCAATTCATTTTTACTGTAAATGATGTCTTTGTTACTTCCTTCCCATTGTTTAATGCCCTGATGTAAATACATGATATAATCACCAACCTCCATTACGCTGTTCATGTCGTGTGTTACTACAATTGTGGTCATGTTGTAGTCATTCGTAATTTCTTTTATCAATTTATCTATTAACAAAGAAGTTTGCGGATCTAAGCCACTATTTGGTTCATCACAAAACAAATACTTCGGATTCAATACAATTGCCCGCGCAATACCAACACGTTTTTTCATTCCACCACTTATTTCTGCCGGAAATTTTTTATTGGCATCTTTTAAGTTTACTTTATCCAATACTTCATTTACCCGTTTTCTTTTTTCTGTGTAAGAAAGTTTGGTAAACATGTCTAAAGGAAATAAAATATTTTGCTCCACGGTCATGCTGTCAAATAATGCGCTTCCTTGAAACAGCATTCCAATTTGTTGTCTTAATTCTTTTCTTTTTTCCTGTGGCAATTGAGTCATGTTTTCTCCGTCATATAAAACCTCACCGGCATCTGGCTCAAATAAACCAACCATTACTTTGGTAAGTACACTTTTACCACTTCCGCTTGCACCAATGATTAAATTACATTTACCGGTTTGCAAAGTGGCATTGATATCATTTAAGATAGATTTATCGCCAAAAGATTTTGAGATGTTTTTAATTTCAATCATATTATAAAATCTGTTGGGTAATTATTTTTTGTAAAACCAGTATTAAGCAATTTCAATTTGACCTCTAAGTAAGTCTTGCCATTCGTCTCTTCTTCTGATTAATCTTGCAACATTATTCTCTATCAATATTTCCGCAGGTTTGTATCTGCTGTTGAAGTTACTACTCATTTCAAAACCATAAGCACCTGCATTAAAAATAGCTAAGTAATCCATCTCTTTTACTTCAGCTAAATCTCTGTCAGTGGCAAAAGTATCAGTTTCACAAATATTGCCTGTGATGGTATATGTTTTTATTTCACCCGAAGGGTTGCTGATATTTTCAATACGATGATAAGCATCGTAAAACATAGGACGAATAAGGTGGTTGAATCCACTGTTTATTTGAACGAAACATATATCTGGTGTTGGTTTTACAACATTTACTTGTGTAATTAAGTAACCACATTCACTCACTAAAAACTTACCTGGTTCAAACCATATTTGTAATGGGTTTCCGTTGGGATTCGGATGGTTATCAAATGCTGATTTTACTTTTGAAGCAAGTAATTCAATATCTGTAACCTTGTCATCTGCTTCATATTTTACTTTAAATCCGCCGCCAAGGTCAATCACTTCAAGTTCCTGAAATAATGGTATAATTTCAAATAACACATCAATTCCTTTTACAAAAACTTCTACATCATCAATTTCGCTTCCGGTATGAATGTGCAGAATTTTAATATGTAAGTTGTATTGTTTAACTAATTGTAAAACTTCATCTAACTGTTCAATCGGAATACCGAATTTGCTTTTGTCATGTCCTGTGCTGATTTTTAAGTTACCACCCGCCATAATATTGGGGCGAAGCCTAATGCCAACAGGATAAGAATGTCCATAGGCCTTTCCAAATTTTTCCAGAGTACTAATGCTGTCAATATTGATGTGGATACCTAAATTTTTTGCTTCTTCAATTTCGCTGAAAGCAATTCCGTTACTGGTGTATAAAACTTGCTGTGGCTCAAAACCCGCATATAGAGCAAGTTTAGCTTCATTGATACTACTGCAATCAATGTTTGAACCAATACTTTTAAAGTACTTTAAAATACTAATATTGGTGAGTGCTTTGCAGGCATAAAATATTTTTACATTGCTTTGAGCAAATGCTTGTGTTAGCTGTTGGTATCTTGATTTTATTTGCTCTGCATGATAAACATAACTAGGCGTACCAAATTGTTCAGCTACTGATAAAAGTTGGTCATTACTTAGTTGCTGCATGATAGCTTTTTTTTACTAGCTGGTATGTAGTGAAAATGAATGATGGGTTTGAACAATTTAAATTGGTTGTTCTTCTGTTTTTTCAGAAGAAGCAGTATCATCATTGGAAACAGTTTGTTCCGGAGCAATATGCTCAACTTCTGTGGCAATATTTTCAATTGCTTCTATCTCATCAATTGTTTCTGAAGGAACTTCTATTTTCTGATTAAAATCTTCTGTATTAATTAAGGTACCCTCTACCAATTGTTCTGCTAGTACTTCTCTGATTTTTGGTAAATCATCTGTAGAGTTGATGCCAAAATAATCCATGAAATTTTTGCTTGTAGTATATACCAATGGATGACCGGGCATACTTTCATTTCTGCCTGCAATAACGATTAATTCTTTTTCTAATAATTTTTGTACGCTATAATCACTGTTTACACCACGAATTCTTTCGATTTCTCCTTTAGTAATAGGCTGCTTATATGCAATGATAGCAAGGCTTTCCATAGCTGCAGAGGATAGTCTTTTTAAAAACTTATCTCCATTTAATTGTGCTAATGTTTTGTGGTATTCTTTTTTTGTTAAGAATTGTAATCCGCCGCCACTTGATTTAACTTCAAATGGATAAAACTCTGATGAATATTTTTCCTGAATACCTTGAATACAACTTTCTACCTGGTCTAACGTTACTCTTTCTTCTAAAAACCCAAATGCATTATTGATCAATTCTACAATTTCCAGTGCAGATAAAGGTTTTTCGCTTGCAAAAATCAGCGCTTCAATATGTGGTATGATTGATGAAATTTCCATTAATTACAGGTGATAATTTAAAAATAATGTTTTGCTATAATTAACCTTGCAATGCAGCAGCACCACTTACAATTTCTGTAAGTTCGGTAGTGATTGCAGCTTGTCTTGCACGGTTGTATGATATTTTCAAAGACTTCAATAATTCGTTTGCGTTTTCACTTGCCTTATCCATTGCTGTCATTCTTGCACCATGTTCACTTGCGTTGCCATCTAATACAGCTTTATACAATTGTGTGTTCAAAATTTTAGGCATTAATTCTGCAATCAATTCGTCTTTGCCCGGTTCAAAAATAAAATCAGATTTTTTAGATCCTGCTTTTGATGTAATTTTTGGAATTGGTAAAAATTGTTCAGCTACAAATGCTTGTGTCGCTGCATTTTTAAACTGGCTGTATATAATTTCAACTCTGTCAAACTCTTTGTTTTCAAAGGCTTTGGTAGCTGCTTGTGCAGCGGCTTGTACATTTTGAAAATTAAGATTTAAATAAATGTCTTTGTGTGTTGCATCCGTCTTGTAGTTGGATTTTGTTAAAGACTCCCAACCTTTTTTACCAATGTTCCAAATGGTCACATTTCCTTTGGCAAATTGAGTTGCATATTTTTCGGCAATAGTTGCTTTGGTTAATTTCACCACATTGGCATTGTATGCACCACACAATCCCCTATCGCTTGTAATTACAATGAACAATACTTTTTCAATTGTTCTTTCTTCTGCTAAATTCAAAGAAGCACCACCTTCAATATTGCTAACGATGTTACTTAGCATTTCCTGTAATTTTTGTGCATATGGTCTCATCTGAATAATTGCATCCTGAGCTCTGCGCAATTTAGCAGCACTTACCATTTTCATTGCTTTGGTAATTTGCTGTGTGCTTTGTACACTTTTTATTCTATTTCTTACTTCTTTAAGTTGACCTGCCATTGGGTAGAAATTTTAGTTCAGTATTCTGATTTTTAAACTGAATGTTTGCACTTGGTTTCAACTGCAAATTTCAGTGCTTCTTTTGTTAGGGTGCAAAAGTAACTGAAACAAGCTAAAAATCCATTCTAGTTTTTAACATAATTCCTCTTAATTAAAATAGTTGAATTTGATTTGTTTTATTGAACTATTTGTACTCAAAATTGACATGATTCTGATCAAATCTTGGATATTTCATTAATTGAAATTGAAATTTTACTCATTTGTGTAAAATTCTGTTTATAACCAATGTATTACCTCCACTCAAAATCTTTACATTTGCCATCTTTCAATTGCATGCTGCGTCAATTTGGCGAAAACTGAATAGATGCAGGGTTTTTGAAACAACATTTGCACATTCATAATCAACTGTACAAGTGTGCGACGCAACTGGTGTTGACAATTGGGCTATTGTTGGTTACATAAAAATATAATTATGTTGAAATTTTTAGGAAAATTATTAGGCGGTAATAAAAGTGAAAAAGATGTGGCTGAAATTAAGCCGGTGATTGAAAAAACAAATCAATTCTTTCAGCAATACCAAACTATTACCAATGATGCATTACGAAATAAAACGGTAGAGTTCAGACAACGTATTAAGGCTCATTTGCAAGAAATTGATGCTGAAATTACTTCTAAAAAAGCAGCAGCTGAATCTTTGCCTTTGGAAGATATTCATACAAAAGATGCTATTTATCAGGAAGTAGATAAATTGGCAAAAGAACGTAATAAAAAGATTGAAGAAATTTTAAAGGAAATTGAGCCTGAAGCTTTTGCTGTTGTAAAAGAAACATCAAGAAGGTTCTCACACAATACTGAAATTGTTGCTACTGCAACTGAATTGGATAAAGCTTTTAGTGTTCAAAAAAATTATGTTACAATTCAAGGTGATCAGGCAATTTATAAAAATTCATGGACTGCTGCCGGTGCCCCAATTACCTGGAACATGGTGCATTACGATGTGCAGTTGATTGGTGGTAGTGTTTTACACAGTGGAAGAATTGCAGAGATGAGTACCGGTGAGGGTAAAACATTGGTATCAACATTACCGGCTTATTTAAACGCATTGGCTGGCGAGGGTGTTCATATTGTTACGGTGAATGATTATTTGGCACGAAGGGATAGTGAGTGGAATGGGACAATTTTTGAATGGCTTGGACTTAAAGTTGATTGTATTGATAAGCATGAGCCTAATTCAGCTGCAAGACGCAATGCATATATGGCTGATATTACTTACGGAACAAATAATGAATTTGGTTTTGATTATTTGCGTGATAACATGGTACATAGCCCGGAAGAAATGGTGCAACGTAAACACCACTTTGCAATGGTAGATGAAGTGGATAGTGTATTGATTGATGATGCAAGAACACCTTTGATTATTTCGGGTCCTATTGGAACACAGGATAATATCCAACAATTTTTTGAGTTGAAGCCAAGAATTGAAAGATTGCTGGAAGCACAACGAAAAGCAACGAATCAATTTTTATTGGAAGCAAAAAGAAAATTTGCAGAAGGAAATGATGACCCGAAAGATGGTGGTTTGGCTTTGTTTAGAGCACACAGAGGTTTGCCAAAAGCAACTGCACTAATCAAATTTTTAAGTGAGCCTGGTATCAGGGTAAAATTGCAAAAATCTGAAAACTATTATTTGGCAGATCAGCAAAAAGAAATGCCAAAGGCTGATGAAGAATTGTATTTCTATATCGATGAAAAGAATAATAGCGTGGAGCTCACTGATAAAGGGATTCAATTGATTACACGTTCGGGTGAAGATCAGAATTTCTTTGTGTTGCCTGATATTGGTATTGGCCTTAATGAAATTGAAAAAAGTAAAGACTTATCTGCTGAACAAAAGATAAATCAAAAGGAAGCATTGATTAATGAATATTCTGTTAAAGCAGACAGAATACATACTGTACAACAATTATTGAAAGCCTATACTTTGTTTGATAAAGATGTAGAGTATGTGGTGATGGATGGTGGTGTAAAAATTGTAGATGAACAAACAGGTCGTATTTTAGACGGAAGAAGATATAGCGATGGATTGCATCAAGCAATAGAGGCGAAAGAGAATGTAAAGATTGAAGCAACTACGCAAACCTATGCTACTGTTACTTTGCAGAATTATTTTAGAATGTACCATAAGTTATGTGGCATGACCGGAACTGCTGAAACAGAAGCGGCTGAGTTGTGGGATATTTACAAATTAGATGTTGTTTCTATACCTACAAATATCCCTGCAATCAGAAAAGATGAGCAAGATTTGGTATATAAAACTAAGCGTGAAAAATACGGGGCTGTAATTGAAGAAATTGACCGATTGAGAAAGTTGGGTCGTCCTACATTGGTTGGTACAACATCTGTTGAAGTGAGTGAATTATTAAGCAGAATGTTGCGTCAAAAACAAATTCCACACAATGTATTGAATGCAAAACAACATGCTAAGGAATCACAAATTATTGCTGAAGCAGGTGTTGCTGGTGCGGTAACAATTGCTACGAACATGGCGGGTAGGGGAACGGATATTAAATTAGGACCCGGAGTAAAAGAAGCGGGAGGCCTTGCTATTATAGGTACAGAGCGTCATGAGAGCAGAAGGGTAGACAGACAGTTGCGTGGCCGTGCAGGCAGACAAGGAGATCCTGGTTCTTCACAGTTTTTTGTAACGCTTGAAGATGATTTGATGCGTATGTTTGGTAGTGAGCGTATCGCTAAAGTAATGGATTTTGCGGGTTACAAAGAAGGTGAAGTAATTCAGCACAGCATGATTACAAAAAGTATTGAGCGAGCACAAAAGAAAGTGGAAGAGAACAATTTTGGTATCAGAAAAAGATTGTTGGAATATGATGATGTGATGAACAAACAACGTACAGTGATTTATGCAAAAAGGCATCATGCACTGTTTGGAGAAAGATTGGCATTAGATTTAGATAATGCATTTTATAGTGTTGCCGAAGGATTGGTGAATGGTTATAAAGGAATGAATGATTATGAAGGATTCAGACTGGCGGTGATTGTAAATTTTGGTGTTGATTCAACTATCACAGAAGAAGAACTAGACAAAGTAAGTGAAGTGAAATTAGCTGAAAAGTTATACAATGATGCTATTGCAAATTATCAGCGCAAAAAAATAGAGTTAGCACAAAAAGCAGTTCCTGTATTTAAGAATATTAAACTTCGTCAGGGTAATCATATTGAGAATGTGATTGTCCCTTTTACAGATGGGAAAAAAGGGATGCAAGTGTTGGGCAATATGGATAAAACTATTGCTACCAATGGCATAGAGCTGGTTAATGCGCTGGAAAGAACAGTTACATTGGGATTGATAGACGATGCATGGAAAGAGCACTTGAGGGCAATGGATGATTTGAAACAAAGTGTACAAACAGCTACCTACGAACAAAAAGATCCTTTGGTAATTTATAAGGTTGAGGCATTTAATTTGTTTAGTAATATGAGTGGCGAGGTGAATAAAAATATAGTGGAGTTTCTTAGTCATGCAATGATTCCTTTGGAAGAAGGCGATCAGGTGAAGGAAGGAAAGCAACAAAAAACGGATCTAAGCAAAATGAAAATCAATAAAGATGAAATTGATGCTGCCGGACAAGAATATGGTGCAAATGAAAAAGATTATCTTGATCATACATCGGCGAAACAAACGCCAATTGTAGTTGGTCCTAAAATTGGTAGAAATGATCCTTGTCCTTGCGGAAGTGGTAAGAAATACAAAGCTTGTCATGGGAGAGAAGAGTAAATAAAAAGTCACATGATATAAAAAAAGCTGATACAATTGTATCAGCTTTTTTATTGAGTATCCAACAATAATTACTTTTTCGATTCGGGTTTTAATACTGCTGTTAATACATTTTTTCCATTGAATAATAAATTAGCAGTAGCTTTTATTTGTTCAGGCGTTAATGCATTTATATATTTTTCATAATTAATAAAACGATCTGCACTTTCATTTTCCAGCATTACGTCTTGAATTTTTTGAAGCCATGTACCATTTTCTTTAGCTGCCGTTTTAGCTTCTTCAATCCATTGAAGTTTTACTTTGTTTAGGTTGGTAACAGAAGGACCTTTTATTTTCAAGCTATCAATCTGGCTGTTCAATGCACTTAAAAGTGTATCTACTTTTGCAGGTCCGCAAGGTAACTGAGCAAAGATGGTGTAATGGTTGTAAGGATATTTTTCCATTTGAGCTCCCGTTCCACCGCCATAAATTCCTTGTATTTTTTCACGTAATTCTTCAATGATTTTAATATTCAATACTTCGGTAATAGCATTGGCTTTTAAATCTAAATCTTCACTGTAAGGCATTTCACCGCTATACATAGCAAGGATTAGAGATTTTTCTTCTTTGCCTTTATTTATATTCAAATTTATTTTCCCTTTTGCCGGTCTTACTCCATTGTCTTTATAATTATATTTTTTTAGCGTTACCGGTAAGCTAGCAATATATTTTTCAATTAATTTTTCAGTAGTATCTTTTGGTAATGAACCAACAAAAGTAAAATGCATACCACTCATATCACCAAAGCGTTCTTTATATATAGCCAAAACTCTTTCCATATTCACTTTGTCATAGTATGCAGCTTTGGGAACAGCTACCGGTGCTAATGGATTATTGCCATACATGGTAGTGTACAAAGTATCAATGAAAGCAGTTTGAGGATTTGCTAACATGAATGCAGTTTGTGACTTAGATTTTTGAATAAAACTTTTATACAATGATGTGTCTTTACGTGGTTCATACACATAAAGATTTACCAGTTGTAACATTGTTTCAAAATCTTTCACGCTGCTGTTTCCTCTGAAACCTTCTGATACAGCTGAAAATAAAGGACTAACATTGGCAACTTTACCTGTGAGTGCTTTTCGTAAATCTGTTGGACTAAACTCTCCAATTCCCATTGATGCAACAACTTGGGTAGCATAAGTTGCATTGTATTTGTCTTCTAAACCATAGTTGTTTTGTCCACCAAATCTTCTTGCGCTCATTAAGATTTCATCATTTTTAAAATCTGTTTTTTTGATGGTTACTTTAATGCCATTGCTTAATGTATATGTGGTAGTTCCGAGTTGAGCATTTTTTGTAGTTGCTACAATTTTACCTGCTGTTACATTTCTTTTTAACAAAGTAGTTGCTACTGCTTTTTCTTCAAAAGCTTTGATGTCTGTTTTGCTGGCAGTATTTTTAATTGCACTTACTAATCCTTCACCTGTAGGAAGTGAAGTGGCATTGGCATCAGGACCATTAATATAAGTAACAAAATTGTTATTTCCTTTTAAGCTGTTTGCTATAGCATTTACATCTTGTAGTTTAATTGTAGGTAATAAATCTTTATGATATTGATACTCAACTTCTATACCTGGAATTGGTTCGTTGATTAAGAAATTACGAATGTATTCTTCAACATAAGAAGAAGACTCTGTTTTGTCTTTTTCTTTTGCCATTCTTTCCATTCGGGTAAGAAGGTTAGTTTTAGCACGGTCTAATTCGGCTTGTGTAAAACCAAAACGTTTTACTTTTTCAATCTCTTCAACAACTGTGGTTAATGATTTGGTTACATCACCGGTAGCAAGGTAAGCTTGTGCCTGAAAAGTTTTATAACCTCTTGCATAAGAATCAAATCCAATATCTGCACCTAAAAATGGAGGATTTTCTTTTTGTGTTAAATCACGTAATCTTTGATTTAAGATAGTTGAAAATAA
>CANGTN010000038.1 GCA_947456805.1 Chitinophagaceae bacterium
ATACCAATATTCAATTTGAAATATTGCAGGGGATTACAGAAACAAAACTATTTGAATACCTGCTTAAGAAGCAAAATATTATACTAATAATGGGTGCTTACGGAAGAAATAAAATTGCTCAATTATTTAAAAACAGTCATGCTGATATTTTAGTTAAAACAATCACTCAGCCCATTTTCATTGCGCATATCTAAACTTAAATATACAATAAATGAAGAAAATTATTGCTGCATTTGATGGATTGAAATATTCAAAAAGTACAAGAGATTATGCAATTTATTTAAGTAAACAAACTGATACACATTTAGTTGGAGTTTTCCTGGATGACCCAACCTACAGTAGTTATAAAATTTATGAACTGATTACCAAAGAAGGAATTTCTGACGAAAAAATAAAAAAATATAAATCTGAAGACAATGCGTTGAGAAAAAAATCTTCAGATGATTTTGAAAATGAATGTAAAAAAGCAGGCATAGCATTTTCATTGCATCATGACCATAATATAGCTAAGGTTGATATTAAACATGAAAGTATTTATACAGATTTGATGGTTATTGATTCAAAAGAAACACTGACACATTACAACGAAAAATTACCAACAAGATTTATCCGTGATTTATTAAGCGATGCACAATGCCCGGTTTTATTAGTTCCACAAAAATACAAACCAATTGAAAAAATAATTTTATTGTACGATGGCGAACCATCATCTGTTCAAGCAATTAAAATGTTTAGCTATCTCCTTCCACAATTAAAACAAATAGAAACAGAAGTCATTTGTGTTAACGCCCCAACAGGTACCTTACACTTACCTGATAATAAATTAATGAAAGAACTTATGAAACGTCATTTTCCAAAAGCAATGTTTACTGTAATTAAAGGATGGGCAGAAGAAGAAATTACCAAATACTTAAAGAAAAAAACAGAAAATACATTGGTAGTTTTAGGTGCATATCGAAGAGGAAATATTAGTCGATTATTCAGACAAAGCATGGCAGATGTATTAATGAAAGAAGTAAAATTTCCATTATTTATTGCACACAAAAGTTAAGTGTTGTAATAATTAAAAAGGTAACTTTTTAAATAATGACAAAAATTAATCTGGAAGAATTATTTGCTACAGAAAATGAACAACTACAAAAGTTAAATGATATTGTAGCAAAATCTATTGAAGAAGAAAAATTACTATCCGAAAAAATTTTAGAATTTGAAGATAGAAATCCATCTTTTAAAAGTCGTTTAGCAGATCATGTTGCAAACTTTGGAGGAAGCTGGTTGTTTATAATTTCATTTGCATTCATTATGCTAATTTGGATTTTGATGAATGAATTCGTAATTAAAAAGCCATTTGACCCCTACCCTTTTATTCTGTTAAATTTAGTATTATCAACTATCGCAGCCTTACAAGCTCCGATTATTATGATGAGCCAAAACCGCAAAGAAGAAAAAGACAGACAACGAGCAATTAACGATTACTTAATCAATTTAAAAGCAGAAATAGAAGTACGCAACTTGCAAAGAAAATTAGATTTATTGATGACAGAACAAATGAAAACACTTTTTGATATACAAAAAACACAGGTAGATTTAATGGAAGAAATAAAATCATTTGTTGACAATAAAACCGATGAAATTTAACTAATTTTAAAACAAATATTTATGGATTCTCTCACCCACCTTGCACTTGGAGCCTGCATGGGAGATGCCTTTGCCGGAAAGGAGTTGGGTAAAAAAGCAATGTTGTGGGGAGCATTGGCACAAAGTATTCCGGATATCGATTTCACTGCATCTTTCTGGATGACAACTGCATCAAATTTATTAGCACACAGAGGATTTACACACTCATTTTTATTTTGCCTGATGATAACGCCTTTAATGGCTTTATTAGCAGATTACCTTCACAGACCACATAATATTCGATTACACAAATGGATTCTGTTTTTTGGTGGTGTAATTTTTTTTCACATATTCATCGATGCATTTAATAACTATGGTGTTGGCTGGTTTGAACCATTCAGTCATGAAAGAATTTCATTCAATGCACTTTATGTGGCAGATCCTTTTTTTTCAGTATGGCCTGGCATAGCTTGTATAGCATTAATTTTTACAAAAAGATGGCTGCCAAAAAGAAAAATATATTGGAAATTTGGTTTGGGATTAAGTTCGTTGTATTTAATGTATTGCTTAATCAACAAAATAAAAATTGATCATGATGTAAAGAAAATATTGCATCAACAAAATATAAATTACACGCATTATTTTACTACCCCTGCACCTTTACAAAACTGGTTATGGTACGTTGTAGCCGGAAATGCAAAAGGATACTACATTGGCTTCAGGTCTTTGCTTGATCCTAAAAACAAATTGGAACTTAATTACTTTGAAAAAAAAGATAGTCTTTTAAAACCTGTGAACGACCATGTTGATGTAAATCAACTAAAAAGATTCTCAAAAGAATTTTACACAGTTGAAAAATGGAGTGATACACTAGTATTTAATGACCTTAGATTTGGACAAATATTGGGTTGGGAAAATCAAAGAGGAAGATTTGTATTTCACTATTTTTTACTACATCCGGAAGATAATAAGCTCGTAGTTCAAAGAGGCAGATTCAAAGGTTGGAACTGGCAAACCATTACAAACTTAATTTCAAGAATCAGAGGAACTTAATTAAACTCGTTCTTTCTCTTGAATAACTGCATTTTCTATTTCATCTTTGCCAAGTCTTAATTCAGGTGGAATATATTTTAAGCCCAAAGCGTTATAAATACTGGCTTCTGTAATACCTGCAATTTTTTTACCTGTTGTAATTTCAAACAATCCATACTCATTTAATTTAAAACCTTTATTTCTTGCAATAATCCTCAACTTTATATTATGTTCTTTCGAACCGGTAAAATATAATAATGCTGCACCGTATTCGTCTGCATTTACTAATCGAACATCTACTTGTATATTTTTATTTTTTAAAACTATTGTAGCTTTTGTTGTACCTGCTTCAATTGATTTAGATACTTTTTGAAGTGATAGAATAGTTTTTATAATATTTTTTCGGTCTTTGATCTCTGCTTCTATAATAATATCAATATCACCAATTGTTTCTTTTTTTCTTCTCAGACTACCGGCAATATCAGCATGTTTAACACCTTCAATTTGTTGAATTGATGCTAAAATTTCATCACCAATCTCTAATGCTTCCTGATACAAAATCCTTTTATTCTCTTTAAATAATTTCAAAGCTCTCTTCAAATTTTCAATTTTCTTTTCGCCCACTCCTTTAATATTTTTAATTAAATTATTTTGTAACGACCTTATTAAATCATCTTTATTATTGATGCCAAATTTTTCATGTAGTAATTTCAATGTTGCAGGCCCAAAGCCGGTGATATTCAATAATTCAAACAAATCGAAAGGAACATTTTTCTTTAAGGTTTCATACTGTGTAATTTTACCGGAGTGTAAAAATTCAATAATTTTTTCAGCAATACTTTCTCCAATTCCTTCAATAGCATCCAATGATTTTATATTATTTGCATAATCAGCTATATCTTCATCCATCCGGCTTAATATTTTTGAAACCCGTTCATAAGCAATTACTCTAACCCTTTCTTCATGACCTATATAAGCATAACATAATGCCATATCATGAAAAATAGTTGCTAGTTTTTTATTATTCTCTGGAATAATAATTTTTTTGAATTCTGTTAATATCATAAAATAATTAAAGAAATATTAATTGTAAATAGCGATTAGAAATAATTATGAAAAAATGACAATTATCAAAATTGCAGAGAACTACAATCAATATTTACCGGTGGTGTGACAATTAGTTTTGTTGTATAAACAATCTACTATGTACAGTGTACTTACACCTGAAATTCGTGAAATTTTAGAAGCTATTCACTATCGTCCGGCAATATCAATTATACTTCCATTTCAACCAAAAATCAGTTTAAAAACAGAGCTAAATCATGCTTTAAAACTTGCTATTGAAAAAGTAGAAAAGGAATTGAATGAGAATTATTTAGATGAGATGAATAAGTTGGTAATGCAGAAACTTAAAACAATCTTAAAGAATTTAAATTACAATACACATAAACGCAGTATTGCAATTTTTGTATCTCCTGTATTTGAAAAAGTATTGTATCTTGATATTGCTGTAGAAGAAAAAATCATTGTGGATGAATCATTTCAAATTAGAGATATCATTTACAATAAGAAACAAGAACAAAAGTATCTTTTATTGGTACTAAGCAGCAAGGAAAGTAAAGTGTTCTTAGGCAATACAGACACACTCGAACGAATAGCATCAAGCAATCCAGAATCAATATATGCATATGTAAATGAGGCTTCTGAAAAAGTAGCAAACTTCTCAGATATGAATGCAAGAAAGGAAATTGTAAATGAGAAGTTTCTTAGAAATATTGACCGTTCTCTTGATATCATCCTAAAAACCTACGATGTGCCCATTTTTTTTATGGGAGCTAAAAAATTGATTGGTCATTTCAAATCAATAACAAAACATGGTGCTTCAATCAATGATTTCATCGCAGGAAATTATGAAGAAAAAAATGTGAATGAATTAAAAGAAATACTAAAGCCAAAAATGGATGATTGGCAAAAAATAAAAGACATCAATGTTTTAAATAAATTGAAAGTTGCATTTGAAAAAAAACAAATTTCATTAGGAATAAAAAATGTTTGGAAGGATGCAATGAGCCACAAAGGAAAATTGTTGGTGGTTGAAAAGGATTTTAAATATAGTGCCGAACATAGTGGAACAGATGAATTATCAAGTAAAATATTTAAAGCAGTTGAGCCATTCAATAAATTTTCGTATCTAAAAGATGCTGTGGATGATATTATTGAAAAAGTACTTGAAAATGGCGGTGATGTTGAATTTGTTGAGTCTGGATTATTAAATGACTACCATCGCATCGCATTAATCCATTACTACTAATTAATTAAACTTTAATAATGAAAACTATAATTGTTGCAACTGACTTTGGTGATATCGCCAAAAATGCTGTTAATTATGCCAAGGATTTATCCGTTGTAATGGGTTACAATTTAACCATTGTGCATATTGTGCCATTTGTAATACCAACAAGTGAAGTACCCTCTCCTATTACTGCAAACGGTACTTTACTTGAAAATGCTGAAAAGAAATTAAAAATATTAAGAGATGAAATAGCTGCTACTGTTAATACTATTTCAATCACTTATGCTGTAAGAGAAGGGAATTTTATTCATGAATTAAGTCAACTCTGTGAAAAAATAAACACATATGCAATCGTAATGGGAACAGAGGATAGAAGCGGTATAGACAGATTAATTTTTGGTAATAAAACAATCTCAGCAATTAAAGAGTTATTGTGGCCATTGATAGTAGTACCGGCTGAAACAAAATTCAACAACATACAAAAAATTGGATTGGCCTGTGATTTCAAAGATGTAGTAGAAACAATACCTGTAGAGGAAATTACTGCATTGATTCAAAAATTTAATGCAACACTTCATGTGATTCATGTAAGAGGAGAAGACAGTAATAATTATACCCCCGAAGAAGTTGAAGAGTCAGGTTGGTTGCATCAACTGTTATCAAATCTAAATCCAAAATATCATTTTTTAAGAGGTAATAAAATTGAACAAATGATAACAGATTTTGCTGTTGAAAACAATCTAGACCTACTAATCATTATCCCTAAAGAACACGACTTTCTGAGCAAATTGATAACGCAGAGTCATTCGAAAAAATTGGTACTTCAAACCCATGTGCCAATTATGGCAATACATGAATAGAAAATAATAAAGTGATGAGTGATTACATTAAAAAATTTAGTGAAATTGGAATTGAAGATATAGCTACAGTAGGCGGGAAAAATGCTTCACTTGGTGAAATGTATGGTAAACTATCTTCAAAAGGAATTCCTGTTCCAAATGGATTTGCGTGTACCGTCTTAGCATTCAAATCATTTCTAACATTCAATCAATTAGAATTTCCGTTAAAAAATTTAATGACACAATTGGATAAAACAAATTATTCAAACTTAAAAGAAATTGGTATTGCTGCACGAAAATTATTTTTGAATGCAATTCTCACAAAAGAGCTGGAAACCAATATTATCAATGCTTATAAAGAATTAAGTAATGGATCGGCAATTGAAGTAGCTGTAAGAAGTAGTGCTACTGCAGAAGACTTGCCCAATGCAAGTTTTGCAGGACAACATGAAAGCTTTTTAAATGTGAAAGGTGAAAAAGAAGTATTAGAAACAGTAAAGAAGTGCTTTGCTTCATTGTACACAAACAGGGCAATCAAATATCGTGAAGACAATCATTTCAAACATGAAGAAGTATTTTTATCAGTAGGTATTCAGAAGATGGTTCGTTCCGATAAAGCTTCATCCGGTATTGGATTTACACTTGAGCCGGATTCAGGATTTAGAGATGTAATTCATTTAAGTGGTGTATGGGGTCTTGGAGAAAACATTGTACAAGGTACTATAACTCCTGATGAGTTTTTAGTTTTTAAACCAACCTTATTACTTGGTAAAAACGCAATCATACAAAAACGATTAGGTGATAAAACTAAAACAATGATTTATGGAACAGAAGGTGAAAATTCTGTTGTAAACATCGATACCCTAAAAGAAAAACAATTACAATTTGTATTGAGTGATCATGAAATTTTAAAACTTGCCAACTGGGCTTTGATTATTGAACAACATTACCAAAAACCTATGGATATTGAATGGGCGAAAGATGGTAATACAGAAGAGTTATTCATTATTCAAGCAAGACCTGAAACAGTTCATGCTATGCAGAATCCTTTAATTGTTAGAGAATATCGGATATTGGAAAAGGGTCAAATCATTACAAAAGGTAATGCAGTTGGTTCAAAAATTTCGGTGGGAAAAGCAAGAATTTTACAATCACCCATTGAGTCTGATAAAATAATTGAAGGTGAAATAATAGTTACTGATGTTACTAGTCCAGATTGGGATCCAATATTAAAAAAATCTGCCGCAATAATTACCAATAAAGGCGGAAGAACGAGCCATGCATCAATAGTTGCAAGAGAGTTAGGAGTTCCGGCAATTGTAGGATGTGGAGATGCAACTGCTACAATAACAGACGGAGAAACTATCACAGTATCTTGTTGTGAAGGAAAAATTGGTTTTGTTTATAAAGGGGAACTGAATTTTGAAAAAAAAGAATTGAATTTTACAGATCTGCAAAAACCAGATTCTACTGAAGTGATGATGATTGTCAGTGATCCTGACAAAGTATTCCAACTTTCAAGATATCCTAATGATGGCGTAGGTTTGCTGAGAATAGAGTTTATCATTACACATGCCATTCAAATACATCCAATGGCATTAATCAAATTTAATGAAATAGAAGATGTATCGGTAAAAAATAAAATTCAATCTTTAACTGAACACTATACCAATAAAGAAAAATATTTTGTTGATGCACTTGCAGAAGGTGTTGCAACAATTGCAGCAGCATTTTATCCCAAGGATGTTATTGTAAGAATGAGTGATTTCAAAACAAATGAATACGCTAATCTTATTGGTGGAAAAGACTTTGAGCCTAAAGAAGAAAACCCAATGTTAGGATGCAGAGGTGCTTCAAGATATTATAATGAAATATACAAAGAAGGTTTCCGACTAGAATGTGAAGCTATCAAAAAAGTAAGAGATGAAATGGGTTTTGATAATGTGAAAGTGATGATTCCATTTTGTAGAACTATTGAAGAAGGAAAAAAAATTATTTCCATCATGAAAAAATATGGTTTGGAACAAGGTATTAACCATCTTGAAATTTATGTAATGGCTGAAATTCCAAGTAATATTATTCTTGCAGAAAAATTTGCAGCAATATTTGATGGATTTTCAATTGGTTCCAATGATTTGACACAATTAATATTAGGAATTGACAGAGACTCAACAAGCATTAACGATTTGTTCAATGAACAAAATGAAGCTGTAAAATTCATGATTGCATCTATGATTGCAAAAGCAAGAAATGAAGGTTCAAAAATTGGTCTATGCGGTCAGGCGCCTAGTGATTATCCAGAGTTTGCTAAGTTCTTGGTGCAACAAGGAATTGACAGTATTTCATTCAACCCCGATGCGCTTTTAAAAGGAATAGAAAACATCAAGAAAGCTGAGATTGAAATGTTGACTGCTATTGGATAATATTGTAATTCGTAAAAATTAACCTTAATTATAAATATAATATTTTGAAAACAGTTTTCTTCAGTACTCGGGATTATGAAATACCTTATTTGAAAAAAACAATCATCAATCAAGAGGTAGTACAATTTATAAAAGAAGAATTATCGTTAGAAACAGTTGATGCTGCAAACGGTTTTGATGCAATCTGCATTTTTGTTGGAGATGATGCATCTGAAAATGTATTACAAAAATTAAAAGAATATGGCGTTAAACATATAGCCGTAAGGGCTGCTGGTTATGATAATGTTGATTTAAAAAAAGCAAAGTTTTTAAATATTTCAGTTGCAAATGTTCCAGAGTATTCGCCTTATGCTATTGCAGAACATGCTGTAACATTAATGCTCGCATTAAATAGAAAGATTGTAACAGGAAGCAGGCAGATATCGGGAAGAAATTTTACCATCAATAATTTAATTGGTTTTGATTTGAATAACAAAACAGTTGGCATTATTGGTGTAGGAAAAATTGGTTCTATATTGGCAAAAATAATGCATGGATTTGGTTGCAATTTATTGGGTTATGATATCAAAAAAAATGAATTGCTCGAAAAGGAGTTTGGCTTAAAGTATTTAGATCTGGAAACACTTTGCAAAAATTCTGACATTATCAGTATTCATACAAGCCTTACTCCTGAGACTAAATATTTAATTAATAAAAAACTAATTGATGTTATGCTTCCAAATGCAATAATCATCAATACCAGCAGAGGTGCCTGTGTGAATACAAATGATATTATTGATGGGTTAGAACACAATAAAATTGGTGCATACGGTGCGGATGTTTACGAAAAAGAAAAAGGTATTTTTTTCAATGATTATACCCACAAAGAACTTAAGGATGATATTCTAAAAAAATTACTGACTATGCCAAATGTACTCATAACACCCCATCAGGCATTTGCAACGAAAGAAGCATTGAGCAACATTTCAGAAACTACAGCATATAATATTGATTGCTGGAGTAAAAACATCAAATCAAAACATGAATTGACTAGTGAATAAAAATTTTCTGAAATTTTGAAAATTTGTGATGAAGCAAATCAAATTACATCCCATCATTCAATCCTATTTTGAACAATTAGAAAGTCAAACAGATAAAATTTTACTATCAGATGAAAGTGAATCTATTCACCAATTTAGAGTAATTTACAAAAAGCTTAGAACCATCATCAGACTTAGTTCTAACGAAAAAAAACAAAAAATTATTCCCAAAGAAATAAAAATAATTTACCGGTTACTTGGTAAAATCAGAGAGTTGGATTTAATGCAGCAAAAAATAAATGAAAGTCTGAATACTAAAAAAGCTCTAAAAAATAAATGCATTGAATTGTTACGTCAAAGAATGAACTCAGCATACAAAATTTTATCAAAAACTCCTACAAAAATAATATTAGACAATAGTTACAAAAAACTGATAAGATTAACTGATAAAAAAAGTTCATTAAAAACTATTGATAAATTTATACAAATAAAATGGAAATATATTAAGTCAACTGTAACATTAAAAAACCTAACTGACACATCTATCCACTCAGTTCGCAAAGAGCTAAAAGACATTTTTTACGTTATAAGACTGTTAGAATATAAAACAAGAAAATCCTGGATAAAAAAGAGAGTACCTACAAAACAATTAGATCAATACAACAAAATCCTCACTGAATTAGGAAATTTTCAAGATATCTGTAATGCACTACAATTATTAAACAGATTGAATAAAATACAACCTGAAGCTTTTGAAAAATTAAAAGAAAAATGGTTGAAAGAAAAAATAAATTTAAAAAATTCTATTTCAAAAATGTTACAGAATAATTATTTAGATAAATTAAAAATCAATTTATAAACTCCTTAGTATACAGTGATTATTGATTAATATCAAAACAACAAATGATTGATTTCATATTCAATAGAAAAATTAAGTACCAAATTTGAAGCGTACAATTTCAATATATCAGTTTCTAGTTACTTGTTGCAATCTCAACTGATATTGGTAAAAATTGTATTTTACCACAATGCCAATAAAAGAAAATTTGGAAGTATTTCTAAATGAATCCGGAAATATTGCTCGCTTTACAGCAAGGTTCTTTAAACAAAGTTATAAACCTAGATATGAAATTGGTGAATTCATCAGACAGTGTTTTATTATTGGGTACGGCTCCTTACCTCTTGTTGGGTTAACCGCATTTATTTTAGGTCTTGTATTAACAATGCAGCTAAGACCATCAATGGTGGACTATGGTGTAGAATCACAACTTCCTGCAATTGTTGGAATTGCAATTGTTAGAGAAATTGGACCTGTAATAACTGCCTTAATTTTTGCCGGAAAAATTGGAAGCAGCATTGGTGCAGAATTAGGTTCTATGAAAGTAACAGAACAAATTGATGCAATGGAAGTGAGTGGCACCAACCCTTTCAAATATCTTGTAGTATCAAGGGTTTTAGCTGCTACAACAATGTTACCTATACTAAGTTTATTAGGAGACGCAATTTCATTATATGGATCTTATTTAGGAGTAAACATACGAAGTACCACAAGCTTTCATTTGTATTGGTCACAAGTATTCGACATCTTATCATTCAGCGATGTATTACCCGCTTTTATAAAGACATATTTTTTTGGTTTTGCAGTTGGTATTATTGGTTGTTTCAAAGGTTATAATAGTAATAAAGGAACTGAAGGTGTAGGGAGATCAGCAAATTCAGCAGTGGTAATTTCATCAGTCTTGATATTTGTAATTGATTTGATTGCCGTACAAATTACAGATGTCCTTGGCTTTAATTAATGATTATGAATCTTGAAAAAAAAGTAATTAGTGTAGAACACGTTTATAAATCTTTTGAGTATAATCATGTTTTGATAGATTTTAATTTAGAATTATATGAAGGTGAAAATTTAGTGGTATTAGGCAAATCAGGATCAGGTAAATCTGTCTTGATTAAATGCATTATTGGATTATTAACAGTGGATTCCGGTAGAGTTATTGTGTTTGATAAAAACATATCCGAAATGAATATTGAAGCATTAGATAAAATAAGAGCAGAAGTGGGATTCTTGTTCCAAAGTAATGCTTTATATGACTCAATGACAGTTAGAGAAAATCTTGAATTTCCATTAAGAAGACATTGGATATCAAAAACACAAAATGAAGTAAATACATTGATTAAAGATGCATTAGAAGATGTAGGACTTGTACATACAATTGATAGAATGCCTGCAGAGTTATCTGGTGGAATGCGGAAGAGAATTGCTTTAGCAAGAACATTAATATTAAAACCAAAAATTATTTTATATGATGAACCTACAACAGGTCTTGACCCAATAACAGCAAAAGAAATTATTGAATTGATTAAAAAAATTCAAACTAAGTATAATACAGCCTCACTCATTATTTCACATGATATGAATTGTGTAAAAATGGCAAGTAACAGAGTGGCTATTATTATAGATGGAAAATGTTATGTAGTAGGAACTTTTGTAGAATTAGAAAAAAACAAGGATCCAATTATTCATCAATTTTTTGAATAAATACAATATGGCAAAGGGAGGTATTAACAATATTAAACTTGGAATTTTTGTATTGGCAGGATTATTATTCCTGGTATTGCTATTATATATGATTGGGAAAAACAGAAATTTATTTGGAGCAACCTATGAATTAAAAGCAAGATTTGATAACGTTCAAGGATTGGTTACTGGTAGTAATATACGATTCGCGGGAATTGAAGCGGGAACGGTAAAGAAAATAAATATCCTTAGTGATTCAGTAATTGAAGTTATCATGATTATTCAAAATAGAATGCAAACAATTATCAAAAAAAATGCAATTGCATCTATTGGTACAGAAGGATTTGTTGGAAATAAGGTAGTAAATATTATTCCTTCAAAAGAAAATGCTGCTCCTGCAAAAGAAGGTGATATTTTGATAACTAAAAGAAGCGTAAACACAGAAGAAATGCTTGAAACATTATACAAAACAAATGAAGATGTAGCTGAAGTTGCAGCTAATTTGAAAATAACAGTACAGCGAATCAACAATAGTAATGTTATATGGAAATTAATGGATGATACACTGATACCAAATCAAATTAAACAATCATTAACTAATATTAAAAGTGCCACCAAAAGAGCTGATAGTTTTATTGACGATTTGAACATTATAATAAAAAATGCAGAAAATGGTAAGGGTTTAATTGGATCAATTTTAAATGACACCACTATCTTTCGGAATTTAAAGGATGCAGTTATCAATATAAAAAAAGTAAGCATAGAAACAGATTCACTAGTATTAAATTTAAAAAGTACTATCAACGAAATAAGTAAGAATATAAATAATGGGAAAGGCATTATACAACATCTGCTAAAAGATTCTACAATCCCACAAAATATTCAATTGAGTATAGAAAATATTCAAAAAGGTACTGATGGCTTCAATAAAAATATGGAAGCTTTGAAACACAACTTTTTGTTTAGAGGATATTTTCGAAAGCTTGAAAAAATAAATAAACCAAATTGATTTATTATGAAATTCAATTTGTTACTGCGTTCCATCTTCTTAAATATGGAATACTATTAACAGCTTTATCAATTTGACTACCAGGAATTTTTAATTCAATCATTTTATTTTTTACAAATTTTTGCATCTCCTCCATAGTTACATCAGATCCGGTAAAAGCACCATTTTTATAACAATAACTACAATATTCTTCATTAATACTGCCATTTTTTTCTGTACCAAAAAGTTCTTTTTTATTTAATGGCATAGAACAACTCTGACAAACTTTTTCAGGTTTCATAATATAATATTTAAGTATATAATTGAATATGTGAAGTAATAAATACAATTTTTGAATTAAGCAGACCTTCATCAAATTAGAATTGACAATAATCATCCTTTTTTAGAAATTGGAAGAATAATTTATTATGAAGGAAATCATTATTCGTAATGATATTAGTCATTATGAAAGAAAGAATATACGATTAGCTTGCATTCAAATTAACAATCTAATTATATGAACAATACAGGAAAAATTTTAACAGCATTGGCCGCAGGCGTTGCTGTTGGTGCACTATTAGGCGTTTTATTCGCACCGGACAAGGGATCTGAGACAATAGATAAAGTAGCCGATGAAAGTAAAAGACTGGTAGAAGAAGTAAAAGACAAATTCAGAAGAGGGAAAAACAAGTTCAATGAAATGAAAGAAGATATTGAACAAACTGTAAAAGAAAAAGTAGAGGAGTACGCTTAAATATTTTAACTAGTACTTCAGGCTAATAATTATACAATTAATGGAAAAACCATTTGCTCAAATTAACGAGTTAACAACCAATATAAAAGATTACTTACATACACAAGTGGAAGTAATAAAGTTAAAAGCAGCTGAGAAAGGATCGGATGTATTGGCAAACATCATTGCATGTGTTGTTGTAATGTTGATATTTTTTTTATGTATCGTATTTGCTGGAATTGCATTTTCATTATATATCAATCAATGGATAAACAGCAGTTGGATTGGTTTTTTAATAATTGCCAGTATATATCTATTAATTGCTTTAATTGTTTGGCTTGCAAGAACGAAGCTACTGCGATTACCAATTATGAATAGTATCATTCAACACTTATTAAAAAAAACTGATGAACAAAATACATAGTCTGCAACAATTACAAATTGAGAAAGGCAGATTGGAAAATCGCAGCAAAGAACTGGAGTTGAAAATAAAATCAGGTTGGTATCAACTTAAGCATGATTTTGATCCGATTGCAA
This sequence comes from Chitinophagaceae bacterium, assembly GCA_947456805.1. GTDB lineage: Bacteria > Bacteroidota > Bacteroidia > Chitinophagales > Chitinophagaceae > UBA1930. The sequence continues at coordinate 14,003 of CANGTN010000038.1, forward strand.
TGGCTAAAGAAAATTACAATGCATATATCAATAAAAAAATTGAAAAGAAAATAGAAAGTGAAAAAATAGTGGACAAAACATTAACCTACGGAATCACATTGCTTGCAGATAAAGCGATAACGATCATCAACAAAAAATTCAAAAAATTATTTACTAAGTAAAAAAATACTAGAATATTTTATCCTTCATCCTCTATCCTATTAAATTCATTTTCATCATTTACAAAAAATAAAAATCATGGCAATTGTAAAAGTTATTGAACTTATGGCTTCTTCTTCAAAAAGTTGGGAAGATGCGGCTCAACTTGCAGTTAGTGAAGCTTCTAAAAGTTTGCAACACATTCGATCAGTATACATTCAAGATCAAAGTGCAGTAGTTAAAAACAATAAAATTGTAGAATATCGAATCAATGCGAAACTAAGTTTTGAAATAGAACATTCAGGTGGAAATAAATCAAAAAAATAAATACCTATGTCACTTGACTTTGAAAAATATGCAATTAAAGGAAATGAATTTGTGCATTTGGTAGCGGATGAATTAAAGATTCAAAACGATATTGCCGGTAGAATTGTTCGAGCAGTATTTCATGCATTGCGCAATAGATTGACACATGAAGAGTCTTTTCAATTAATTGCCCAATTACCAATGGTATTAAAAGGTGTTTATGTAGATGGGTGGAAGTTTGATAGTAAATTTCATAGAATAAAACATATTGATGATTTTTTAGATGAGGTGAGAAAGGAAAGTAGGTGTACTGCAGATTTTGATTTTGGAAATGATTCGAGAGCAAAAACTACTGTATCTGCAGTATTTAAAGCTTTACATTATTTTGTTTCAGAAGGAGAAATGAATGATATAATTGGAGTGCTTCCTATTGATTTTAAAAAACTAATAACAGAAAGTATTGGTGGTAAAGAAACTATACTTTAGAAATTTAAAGTAACAAAATAGTATGGCTTATTTGATATACATTAATATTTTTTAAATTATTTTATTTTAAAACTTGTAAGAAATTCTCTAGATTTACTATAGAAAATTTACTACAATCAATTTTTCTACTGATTCTGAATATGATATTTCAATGCGAAACTAATAACACCAGAACTTTAAGCCCATTTGAGGTAATATTTCAAAATGCAAGTATTGGTATTGTTGCAGTTGATAAAAAAGGATTCATACAATGTATTAATCCTTTTTTATTAAAAATGTTAGGATATGAAATGTGTGAATTAATGATGGAACCTTTAGAAAAAATTATTCCGGATAAATATTATCTGCAGTATAGGAAACATATAAAATTATATTCGAATAATCCCATTAACAGAACACTGGGTGCTAAACTTGAAATATTTGCATTAAAAAAAAATGGCGAAGAGATACTTGTTGAAATTAGTTTAAGCAATTTTAATTCAAACAATGAAAAATATAGTGTTGCTTTTGTCAATGATATCTCTGAAAAAAAACTTAATGAAATATTAATAGAAAAAGAAGAAAAATACAGAAATATTATTTTTAATCTCAATATAGGCTTACTCGAAGTTGATACATCAGGATTAATCACTTTTGCAAATCAAAAATTTGCTGAAATGTCGGGATATTCTTTAAATGAAATTATAGGCAAAAAAGCAGATGAAATTTTCATATCAGGTGACCAGAACTATCTAATGAAGAGTAAGAGTGACTTGAAAATGGAAGGAATCTCTGATATCTCGCACATTCAGGCAAAAAACAAAAACGGTGAATTGAGATGGTGGCTGATTAGCGGCGCTCCCAATTACGACAATCAAGGAAATATTATTGGATCTGTTGGAATACATCTTGATATTACCGATCAGAAAAATAAAGAAGACCAGTTATACGAAAATTTAAAAAAAGAAAAAGAGCTTAATGGTTTGAAATCAAGGTTTGTCAGTATGGCTTCTCACGAATTCAGAACGCCACTTAGTACAATACTTTCATCTTCCTACTTAATAGAAAAATATACAAATACAGAAGACCAAATTAAAAGACAATTACATTTAAAACACATTGTTTCTTCTGTAAATATCCTAACCGGTATTTTAAATGATTTACTGAATGTAGGTAAAATTGAAGAAGGAAAAATACAATTAAGAAATACTGAGTTTGATATAGAAGAGATGATTATCCTGCTGATTAATCAAATGTCGAACGGAATAAAAAAAAGACAAAAAATTTTTTACAATCATGTTGGACCAAGTAAAATTTTACTTGATGAAAATTTACTAAAGCATATACTTATGAATCTTATTTCAAACGCCAGTAAGTTTTCTACTGAAGGTAGTTTTATTGAAATTAATACAATTTCCAAGAGCAATAAAATAACGGTTTCGATTAAAGATTATGGAATTGGCATTTCCAAATCTGATCAGAAGCATTTAACCGAAACTTTCTTCAGAGGTGGTAACGTAGATCATATACAAGGCACAGGCTTGGGACTACATATTGTAACTGAATACACACACTTAATGGGAGGAAAAATTACTTGGAAAAGTACTATTAATAAAGGAACTGAATTTATATTAACATTCACTAATAAAAATAATATACATGAAAAAAATCTTACTAATTGAGGACAATGATAATATCAGAAACAATACAGCGGAAATACTAGAGTTATCAAATTATCAGGTGATATTAGCAGAGAATGGAAAAGTAGGAATTCAAAAGGCAATGGAACATGCACCAGACCTAATAATATGTGATATAATGATGCCAATTTTAGATGGCTATGGAGTGCTTCATGCCATGAGTAAAAACGAAAAATTAAAAACAACACCAATCATTTTTTTAACTGCAAAATCTGAAAGAAGTGATTTCAGAAAAAGTATGGAACTAGGTGTAGATGACTACATCATAAAACCTTTTAGTGGTACCGAACTATTAAATGCAGTTGATGGTAGATTAAAAAAACTCGATACTCTAAAAAAAGAACTGGCTACGGGATTAGAAGGGCTGAGTGAATTAATGAAAACAACATCATTAAGTAAAAACTCTATCACCTCTATTACAGAACACAGAAATATCAACAAATATAAAAAGAAACAAATCATCTATTCCGAAGGTAATCATCCTAATAGACTTTACTATGTTTTGAAAGGAAAAGTAAAAGTCTATAAGAGTAATGATGATGGAAAAGAACTGGTAACAGAATTATATAGTCCAAATGAATTTCTTGGGCATATCGCATTATTAGAAGGAAGTGCATACAAAGAAACAGCAGAGGCAATGGAAGAAACAGAGCTGGCAATTATTCCAAAAGAGGATTTTGAAGAATTGATAAATAATAATCCTGATGTGGTGAAAAAATTCATTCAAATTTTGGCAAAAAATATCTCAGAAAAAGAGAATCAATTGATTGGCATGGCTTACAATTCATTAAGAAAGAAAGTTGCAGAAGCATTGATTTTACTACAAAAAAAATACCATCAAAAGAAAGATGAAAATTTCTTAATTGATATCAGCAGAGAAAGTTTGGCATCTATTGCAGGAACTGCAAAAGAATCGTTGATAAGAACGTTAAGTGATTTCAGAAGCGAGAAATTAATTGACATTCAAAATAACGGAATTAAAATATTGAATGAGAAAAAACTTTCTTCCTTGTTG
>CANGTN010000039.1 GCA_947456805.1 Chitinophagaceae bacterium
ATATAAAAAGGTAAGTAATAGTTTACAATATAAATCTGAGCAAAACAATTAAACAATCTCTGTTGTCCATTTATCCCTATCATCCGGACTAAATTTCCACGGTGCAAAATTGTTTTCAATATTACTGAAAGTGCTGTTCCATTCCTGAGGTGCATTGCTTTCTTCCATAATCAAACTTCTTCTTAATTCAACAATAATTTCCAGTGGTGAAATGCTTACGGGACAAGCTTCTACACAAGCATTGCAAGTAGTACAAGCTCTTAATTCTTCTACTGAAATATAATCATGCAGCAAACTTTTACCATCATCTACAAACTGCTTGTTGGTATTGATATTTTTTCCAACTGTTTCTAAGCGGTCACGTGTTTTCATCATGATACTGCGAGGACTTAATAATTTGCCAGTGATATTAGCTGGACATGCGCTGCTGCATCTGCCACATTCTGTACAACTATAGGCATCCAACAAATTTTTCCAGCTCAGATCAAATACATCTTTTGCACCAAAACTTGATGGGGCAGTAGCAGCAGCAGGAGCTGTTTCCGGCTGCATTGCATACAAAACTTCATTTTGTATACTCACCATATTTTTAATAGTTCCTTGCGGTTGTAGTCTTGTATAATAAGAATTTGGAAATGCAAGAATGATATGTAAATGTTTACTATATGGTAAATAATTTAAAAATGCTAAAATGCCTGCAATGTGCAACCACCAACAAGCTCGTTCAAATATTATTAAAGTACCATTGCTAAAGCCATTTAAAAAAGGATGTAACAATGTAGAAAAAATAAAATTACCTGTGATATGGGTTGCATAATGCTCTTCCCCACGTAATTGTAATAAGGTATCAGAGGCATTCATAATGAGAAACAAACTCATTAAAACAATCTCAATAATTAAAATATAATTGGCATCAGATCTTGGCCAACCATTTAAATCTTTACTTACAAAACGCCTTAGTTTAATAATATTTCTTCTCGATAAAAAAACAATACAAACCAGCAGTACACCAACTGCCAAAGACTCGAAACAATTAATTAAGAAGCTATATAACCCTTTTGGGATGAGGCTTGCAAATAATCGGTGTTGTCCAAATAAACCATCCAACAGTATTTCAAGCACTTCAATATTAATAATGATAAAACCTAAATAAATAATCAAATGCATGACTGCAACCAAAGGATTGGCAAACATTTTTCGTTGACCTAATGCCAATAACATTAAATTTTTCCAGCGTTGTGACTTATTGTCGCTGAAGTCTTCGTCTTTTCCCAATAAAATATTTCTTCTGATTTCATTGGCTTTTTTAGCAAACAAAAAAGTAGCAAAAACAGTTATTATTAAAAAAATGATTTGAGGTAAAAATTGCATAAATAATTAAAATTTAATGTAATTGTAACTGTTTACAGAAATAAATTCAAAGTAAATTTACTCAAAGATAAGTTGATACGCAATCGGTGAAAAAAACTAATTCGAACCTTGATGTATTCGGATTAATTTTTTTACACTTACTTTGATAAGCAATATTATAATTATGAAAGTTAAAAACACCATTCTTACAAAAGAAGCTGCTTCAAGAAAGTTAGAACGCCTTGCTTTAGAAGTTGCAGAAAATTTAAATGGAGATGACAGTGAATTAATTATTATTGGTATCAAAAACAATGGTTTGGTAATTGCAAATAACATTGCTGCATTGGCAAAAAAATACATTGCAACCCACATAAAAGTTATCAGTGCTAGTTTAGATAAAAAAAATCCTTCAGAAGTTATCTTAAGCGAACGGCTCAATTTTGACGATAAAAATATTTTGATTTGTGATGATGTTGCCAATAGCGGAAAAACATTATTGTATGCCTTAAAACCCCTGCTGCAGGCCCATCCCAAAAGAATTCAGATATTAGTTTTGGTAGAAAGAATGCACAAGCAATTTCCTATAAAACCTGATTATGTAGGTTTAAGTATTGCAACAACTTTACAAGAAAACATTCAGGTTGAAGTAAATGATGGAGAAGTTGAAGGAGCTTATTTGCAATAAGCTTCGCAACTAAAAATGCAACCAGTTCCACTCCACTCCTTTTTTACTAAATCCAATGCTTGGCAATGGAAATTTGAATGAATTGAGCACAAAAAAAGTAGCTTTCAAAAACTTACTTTTGGTTTTTATTTTAGTGAAATTAATATCAGGAGCAATGTACCATTGTCTGTACCTGTCTATGTCGTATCTGGTAATGTAATTACCTTCAGAATTTTTCCATCTATTTTCCTCAGCGCCAAACATCCCCTCTGCACCATAGCCCACTGCAACGTTAAGCCATGCAGGAAAATTACTTTTAGGAAAAAATGATTTCAGGTTTGCACTCAGCCAATAGGTTTGTCCATTGTAATCTTTTAACATTCTATTCAAAATATTTTTACCATATAAACTATCTGCTCGAGTATTCAACATTGGTTCGCCATAATCTTTGCGGTGAAATGAAAACTTCAAATCAACTCGTTGTTCATTCCACAATAATTCCTGACTTACCAATAAACCACTTCCTAAAATATTGGCAGCAAAATCGCCCCAACTCCAACCCCAATCTTTACTGAAGCCATCTAGTGTTTCAATAACAGTTTGATATACTGCTCCGCTTAAACCACCAATCCAAATACGTTGTTTACGAGGAAGCCCGGCCCATTTCCACATTTCCATACTGCCTTTGCTTTCAATATATGCCCCATACATATGCCCAACTTTATCTACTTGTAACCATTCTTTATTATCATTAAAAAAATGAAAACCAGATTGAGGATAATCTTTATACCATGCAGAATAAAACCCTGCCATTGCCAGACCATAACCTGCAATATTTCCAATAGTTACAAGTCTGATTCTATTTTTGTTTTTAGGATGAACTTCATCAAAATAAAATGGTGCAACCATTACTTGATGCACTGCTTTGGATGTATCATTAATTATTTTATTTTTTTTGTTGACATTTTTGATGCTGGTTTCAACAATAGAATTGGAAACGCTTGTGTCCTTCTGACTGTAACTTGAAATAGTTATATTAAGTAACAGAAGGGGTAAAAAACACAACTGCAAACATTTTTTAGTGAACATCACTACATGAAACTTATGATATGAATTTGTTTAGTTTGGATACAACTGCAAATTAAATGATTAATTATTCTTAAAATTGCTTTTTATAAAGTAATGAAATTTCAAATACAGTATAAGTTGACAATTGATTTTAAGTACAAGTGTGCGACGCAACAGTTGATGACCAAAGTGCTAAAGCCGATATCATAAAAAAATAAAATAAAAAAATATGGATACAATTATTGCAGAAAAAGTAAATGAGTGGTTGCAAGGTAATTATGATGAAGCAACAAAATCTGCTATCAGAACGATGCAGGCTGAAAATGAAAAAGAACTGGCAGAAAGTTTTTATAGAAATTTAGAATTTGGCACGGGCGGTCTTCGTGGAATTATGGGGATTGGAACAAATAGGATGAATAAATATACTGTTGGAATGGCAACGCAAGGTTTTTCGAATTACTTAAAAAAAGTGTATGGCAATGAAATAATCAGCGTTGCTATTGCACACGACTGCAGAAACAACAGTCGTTTTTTTGCAGAAACAACAGCCAATGTTTTTGCTGCAAATGGTATTAAAGTATTTTTATTTGAATCGCTGAGACCCACGCCAGAGTTGAGCTTCGCTATCAGACACTTAGAATGTAAAGCCGGTGTTGTATGTACGGCATCGCACAATCCAAAGGAATATAATGGTTACAAAGCTTATTGGAATGATGGTAGTCAGTTAGTACCGCCGCACGATAAAAATGTGATTAAAGAAGTAGATGCAATTGCAAGTGTGAATGATGTAATGTGGACAGGCGGCGAAGCCAATATTACGATGATTGGCAAAGATTTGGATGATGCTTACATAAACATGGTAAAAGGTTTGAGCATTTATCCCGAGGTAATTCAACAGCAACATGATTTAAAAATTGTTTACACACCGATACACGGAACGGGCATTACAATTGTTCCGGAAACATTGAAAAAATTTGGTTTTACCAATGTAACTATTGTGGAAGAACAAACAACTCCAGATGGCAATTTTCCAACGGTTGTATATCCAAACCCGGAGGAAAGCGAAGCGATGAGCATGGGCTTGAAAAAAGCAAAAGAAATTGATGCAGATATTTTGTGCGGTACAGACCCTGATGCAGACAGAGTAGGCGTTGGCGTTAAAAACCATAAAGGTGAATGGATCTTATTGAATGGCAACCAGACAGCTGTATTGGCATTTGCATATATCATTGAAGCAAGAAAAAGCAAAGGTATTGCTCAGGAAAATGACATGATTGTAAGTACAATTGTGACAACTGAAATGGTAAATGAATTAGCCAAAATAAATGATGTACACTGTTACAATGTTTTGACTGGATTTAAATGGATTGCAGATTTAATCAGAGAAAAAGAAGGAACCGAAAATTATGTGGTAGGCGGTGAAGAGAGTTTTGGATTAATGATTGGCAATCAGGTACGTGATAAAGATGCAGTAAGTGCCGTGGCGTTATTGTGCGAAATGGCGGCTTATGAAAAAGCGAAGGGCAGAACATTATTTGATAAAATGATTGAGTTGTATATCAAATATGGTTTTTATTATGAAAACCTAATCAGCATTACAAAAAAAGGCATGGATGGGCAACAACAAATTGCTGATATGATGGAAGGTTTCAGAAAAAATCCACCAGCAAGTATTAATGGTAGTGAAGTGGTAGAATTATTGGATTATGAATTGCAGATTGGTAAAGATTTTGAAAGTGGTGACAGCTGGAAAATTGAATTACCAAAAAGTAATGTGTTGCAATTTGTAACAGAAGACGGTAGTAAAATTTCTGCAAGACCTAGCGGAACAGAACCTAAAATTAAATTTTATTTTAGTGTAAAAACAAGGTTGAAAAACAAGGAAGAATTTGATGTGAAATTTGCTGAACTAGAAAATAAAATACAAGGAATCATTGAGAGTATGGGATTGAAATAAATGATTTTTTTTGATGAGACTGAAGAAGCTGCTTTTTAAAATGAGGCAGCTTTTTTTTATTATTGGAGAGCATTATTCTTCCAATAAATTTTACCTTATTTTCGTACAATAAACCGAATCACATGAAAGTTCCTTCAATGGCCGAAATGATGGCAGCAGGCGAAATGCCCGAGATTTTATTTTGGGTGGGTTGCGCCGGTAGCTTTGACCAACGTGCACAAAAAATTACCAAAGCCTTTGCTACTATACTGGATAAAGTAGGCATGAAGTTTGCCATTTTGGGCAAAGAAGAAGCTTGTACCGGAGATCCTGCAAGGAGAGCGGGGAATGAATTTTTATTTCAGATGATGGCATATCAAAACATTCAAATCCTGAATGGATATGGCATTAAAAAAATTGTAACAACTTGTCCGCATTGTTTTAATACACTTAAAAATGAATATCCTGAGTTGGGCGGTAATTATGATGTAATTCATCATACCACCCTACTACAACAGTTGATTGATGAGGGTAAAATAAAATTGAAAGAAGGCGGTGATTTTAAAGGCAAAAAAATATCTTACCACGACAGTTGTTATTTAGGTAGGGCAAATGATATTTATGAAGCTCCGCGTAAAGTTTTAGAAGCATTGGATGCTGAATTGGTTGAGATGAAACGTTGCAGAAAAAATGGATTATGTTGCGGCGCAGGTGGCGCACAAATGTTTAAAGAAGATGAACCCGGCGATAAAAGAATCAATATTGAACGTACAGAAGAAGCATTGGCTACCGGCGCAAGTTTTATTGCATCTGCTTGTCCGTTTTGCAATACCATGATGATGGATGGTGTAAAAAATAAAGAAAAGGAAAATGATGTACAAGTATTGGATGTTGCTGAAATGATTGTTGCATCAATGCTTTAAAAGATTAACATGAAAAAAATATTAGAAAATTTTAGTTTTAAAAGATATATTTTGCAAGCAATTGTTTTCTTTATTGTAAGCTACATAATTGGTGCTATAATCAATGATCTTAAGGATTTCAACATTAAGAACACACTCTTGAAATCCCTCATATTCAGTTTTATAATGAGCTTATTTGCACGGTCTAATAAAAAAATAAAAACTCAATCTAATCAATCAGATGAAAAACTTTAACTGGAAAAAATTCATAAAAGCAATACTCATATTCATACCAATTGCATTGGTGATTGATATACTTTACGATAAACTTTTTAAAATAGTAGATCTTAAAGAAACTTTTGCAATGAAGAATTTGTTTTTTAAAGTTGCGGCGGCATTAGTTGGTGCATACTTTTTTGCAACCTACAATGAAGAAGAAAAAGAGGAAGAAAAACAATAGCAAAAATTTTATGGAACTTTCATTTGAACATTTATTACCCGAAGATTTTCATGCTGATTCTAAGGTTTGGATTTATCAAAGCAGCAGAATATTCTTAATATCTGAAGCTTTGGAATTAGAAACCATGATGGAAGAATTTGTAACTAACTGGAAAAGCCATGGAACTCCTGTAAAGGGTTATGCCAATTTATTTTTTGGCAGATTTATTATCATTATTGCTGATGAAACTGTAACAAAAGTGAGTGGTTGTAGTACAGATAGCAGTGTTCACTTTATTCAATCTGTTGAACAAAAATTTAAGGTGAATTTATTTGATCGACAAACACTTGCATTTGTGATAAAAAACAAAATAGAATTTCTGCCTTTAACACACTTAAATTATGCAGTTGAAAATAATTTCATCAACTCTGAGACTATCTATTTCAACAACCTAGTTACCACCAAATCTGATTTGATGAACAAATGGATTGTTCCTATAAAATCTACATGGCTTGCTGCAAAAATCAACCAACTAAGTACAATGTAATTTTTATAATTATTTACTTCTTTCAATCATAAATACACAAGGTACAGGACGTTGACCTTCTTTGTCACTTGGTATAATTGTTTGCTTTCCATTTATCAATAAACAACTGCTTCCGCCACCGTCCAAATTAAGTGCTTCAACGCAGCCTAAATCTTTAAATATTTGTGCTTCCTGTATAAGTGTTGCTCCTTCTGCCTTTGCAGGAAATCTGCCTTGTATCACAAGCATGATTAATTGCCCATCATCGGTGTAACCCATTGCAGTTCGAGGATGTTTGTCTGTCAATCCTGTTTTACTGCTGAATTTTATTTCTTCTTTATTGGTAATTTGAATTGATCCATTTTTTAACAATACAGGACCGCCACCAACTGCTGTTTGCATTTTCCATTTGTATAAATTATTAGAAGATGCAATTTTTTTATAAGAAAGCTTTGGAAAAGAATCCTTGAAATTATTTACAACAGAATTACTTGCAAGTGCATATTTTTTTGATGAATCAGTGAACAACCAGGCAACAGATGCATTTCTGTTTTTATCAATACCCAAAGCACTTCCAAGGGAATGATAATAAGTTAAAGTATCTTTTCCTTTACCTGCAATGGAATGAACATTAAATCCTACAAGTTTACCATTTTTTATTGCTGCACTAACATTGGTATTGTTCTTGAACTCAAAAAAAGTACAGTTCATCACCAATAATGGCTGGTTGTTTTTTTCGAAATATTGTGTAGGAGTAAATCTTCTAAATAAAGTAGTATCAACTGTAAAAAGTAAACCCTTTTCCTTTAATGGTGCAGATACATAGTAAGCAATATTGGGCTTGCCTTCCAAGCTGTCATTGGTAAAAAAAATGTGCACATTATCTGGCAATGGTTGAAATAAAGAGTCAACATTTTTCCATTTCAATTGTGCAAACAAATTATAAGGAAATATTACAACAAGTAAAAACCACAAGTGACATTTTGAAATTTCAAAAGTATTTGTTTGATTGTGTTTAAAATGCTTACCCATTATTCAATGTTTTTTCTTCTTGCCATTTGTTTTTGCCCCAACCTTTAATTACATGCTTTTCGCTATGATAAGATGAACGAACCAACGGACCACTTTCAACATAATCAAAACCTAATGAATAACCAATTTCTCTAAGTTCTGCAAACTCATCAGGATGTACAAATCGATGAACGGGTAAATGTTTTGTGGTAGGTTGTAAATATTGTCCAAGCGTAAGTACGTCACAACCCACGTCTACCAGGTGTTTCATCGATTCTACCACTTCATGCTTCTCCTCTCCTATGCCTAACATCATTCCTGTTTTGGTACGCATGCCACCTTTTTTCAAAGCATCCAATACTGCAAGGCTTCTGCGATATTTGGCTTGAACACGTACCTTGCTTGTCATTCGTTCTACGGTTTCCATGTTATGACTTACCACTTCAGGAGCAGCATCAATGACACGTTGAATATCTTTTTGCTGACCTTTAAAATCACCAATTAAAGTTTCTAAAGTTGTTTCGGGATTTAATGTTTTTACAGCAACAATTGTATTATACCAGATTGCAGCGCCTCCATCTTCGAGTTCATCTCTGTCAACAGAAGTAATCACTGCATGTTTTACTTTCATCAGATGAATTGCTTCTGCAACGCGCTGTGGTTCATCCCAATCTACGGGCAATGGTCTTCCGGTTGCTACTGCACAAAATCGACAACTGCGTGTACAGATATTTCCCAGTATCATGAATGTTGCAGTACCTGCACCCCAGCATTCACCCATATTTGGACAGTTTCCACTTTCACAAATCGTATGTAATTTATGAGTATCTACGAGGTTACGAACATGTTTGTAATCTTCGCCAATTGGTAATTTTACACGCAACCAATTAGGCTTTTGAATTCTGCTTGGCGGTGTATCAATTGATGTAATAACGGGCAATTCTTGCATGAAATTTTCTTTATTAATTCAATAATGAACTTTTAAAACTTCTCTTGAAATTATAATAAAACTCAAATAAGTGATCTGATTAATTTTTCAATGAAACTCGGATTGTAGCTTCAAATTTTTTATTTAAAGCTTACTTTTTGACAAAGTAAATTTTTTATACCTATTCAAAAAAAATCAATTTCATCAGTCAAAAATAGTTACTTACTTCCTACGACCAAAAGTTAAAGCAACATAGGCATTAAAGAAAAAATTATTTTCTTTATTCTGAGCCATTTGTTGAATTTTTTTGGAGTAAAATGATGCATTAATTCCAACTTCAATTGCTGAAAGGGTTTCGGTGTATCTTCCATAATCAAATCTAAGTGCAGTTCTTGCATGTGCTCCTGGAATATAGTCTATCTGATTAAACCCTTTACCGAAGCCGGCTGCACCCATAATGCGCGTGGGATCTAAAAAAAGTGTAGTGTCCTCATTATATTTAATAACCTTGGTATTAGACATTGCAGGATCTTGAACCTCTAAAAAATATGGTTTCATTAATGCAACGGAAAGTCCGCCACCATAAATTAAAGTAGTTGCAACTCCATTTTTATTGCCTTTACCCCCAATTAATTTTTGTTGTCCAATACCAACAGAAAAATTATAAAAATTATTTACTTTCCCATAGATAAATGGATTACCTACAATGAAACCAAATGTAGGATCACCTTTCGCAAACTTTTCTTCTTTAGGATGCTTTCTTTCAGATAATTCTACCCACCAGATATTAGTTTTTGTAACAGATTTAAATTTTCCATGTTCATAAAAAATACCATACCCATCTGTATTAAACTTAATACCAAAAGCACTTTGCTTCTGAAAAATCAATGCCCCTTCTTCTTCTTGCTGAATGAGCTTATCAACTTTAGCTTTTACTTCTGCCTTTTTTATTTGACGAGGTGTTAACTTTTTTTCTTGTGCTACCAAAAGTAATGGAGCAAAAAAAATGGTTAAAAAAATAATCTTCTTCACGTAATATAATTTATTGATGGTAAATTTAATGCAAAATACAAAGCAATATGACAAGTACAGTAGTTTATAAAGGAGATTTAAGAACTGAATTAACACATTTACAAAGTGGAACGGTGATTGAAAACGATGCACCAACTGATAATCAGGGTAAAGGAGAACGTTTTAGCCCGACAGATTTATTAGCTACAAGCTACGGAAGTTGTATGATTACTACAATGGCAATCCGTGCAGCTGATATGAACTTAGCTTTTGAAAATACAAAAATTGAAATCACTAAAATAATGAGCAATGATTCACCAAGACGCGTTGTAGGAATAAAAGCACTTTTATTTTTTCCTGATACCTTCATCGCAAGTGAAGAACAAAAAGAGCAATTGATTCGTATTGCAAGAAGCTGCCCGGTAGAAAAAAGTTTGCATCCCGATATTCAATTGGATGTGGTTTTTAATTGGTAAGTAATTATACAACATTTACTATTTCAATTCAATTTAAACTGATTAGAATAGCCACATTCTAATACTAAAATCATTTAACTGCTTAGAACTGAACTTTACATTACACTTGTTAATAGAAAAAGAACTGAAATAAATTCATTTAAATTTCTTTCATGTGTTTCTCAGCTAATGCAAGCTTTGGTGCAGGAGTTTTCCTTACCACTATTGGAGTGATTGCTACAAAAAACGTTAATAACAATAAGCAAATACTTTTTGCAAGTATTCCTTTTTTATTTGGCATTCAACAATTTACAGAAGGCATTTTGTGGCTCTCTCTTGCACCTCCTTTTAATTACAAGCTACAATATTTAGCTACGTATTTATTCCTGATTATTGCACAAATAATTTGGCCAATCATAATTCCTTTGGCTATTTATTTGAAGGATAAAAATAAGCAGTATCATAAAATACAATTGATGTTAATATCAATAGGAATAATAGTTTCAGGATATTTAATATTCTGTATAAGCACCTTCAAAGTAGAAGCAAAAATTGTAGGAATGCATATTTTATATAATGAAAGTTTTCCTCCTCAATTTCACAATCTATCGGGCTTGTTATACATTATTGCAACAGCTACCATGCCTTTATTATCTGATAATAAAATGACGAGGTATTTGGGCATTACAATTTTAGCTTCCTATTTTTTTACAAAAAAATTTTACTCAGGATTCGAGATTTCAGTATGGTGTTTTTTTGCATCAATCATCAGTTTATATATTCTCATTATAATTTTGGAAGAAAATAAAAAATCACTTCAGTGATTTTAATTTTCATTGTATCAATTCATCAATTAAACTTTCATCAATTTGTTGCCAACGGAACATTGCAAGCATTTTCTTGTTGTACAATATTGATTGGTTAAGTGCAATAAACTTTGCGAGTCAAATGCTGAATGATTGTTGATGTTGAATTTTTTCCAATTCATTGTGATATTGTTTTGTTCGGGCGGCAAAAGTTGTAACCATTGAATTGCTTTGTCTTTATACAATTGTTCTTTGTGATGCCAACCATAAGCAAACACAATTGGTACAATCGTATTGATAATAATATTATCTATCATTTGAGTACCTAAGTTTTTAGGTTTAAAATCTGTAAGCTCATCAAATTTGTAATGATAACTCCAGTAATCATTTGCTGAAACATTTAACAAATTTCTGATGTCGTTTATGTCTGTTATATCTTTAATTTTAGAAAATAAATGACTACTGTTATGCACCAACATTGCCAATTGAGCCAAACGAATGGTAGGAAAAGCAGCGGGTCTCATGCGAAGAAATACTGGGGTTTGAACTGCTTTTGGGATACTGTATTTGCGTTGATAGAGTTTGTATTCACGCTGTAACATAATTGGATAATCTTCTGTAAAATTTCCATCTAACAACCTTGCCTGCCCCAACAATAAAGCCTCCAACTGATGAATTTGATGTTTGTGTTTGGCAAGAATATTCACAGAAATTGTTTTTGCAATTCCTTCAAAACATTCAGCATTAACTTTTATTCCAAAATTACTTGAAAGCATCCACCAAAAAACTTCTTCCCAATGATGATTGCTTTTTTTGTAAAGCTGCAATACACGTGAGGCTTTAATTTCTAGACGTTCTATTGCCAATCGTTCTTTCCAGGACATCCAACCTATTGAACTTAATACTGGTAAATAATTTTTACAGACAATGGTAGTTGTATTTTGTTGCATCAACTCCTGATAGCGTTCCAACAAAACTTTTGCTACAAACGGCTGCAACACCAATGTTGGCAAAGGTTTCCCAAATATATCATTTACAGGCTGATCATTATTCCAAATAACATGTAAAATAATATTGGTGTAGTTTTTATCTTTTGAATGTTGGTGTTTATGCCAATCTGATGCATTGATGTGCAGTTCAATATTCCCAACTAAGGTTATGCTATCAATAATAATTGATGCTTCTGAAAAATCAGGACCTTGATTGGAATTATACTGACCAACACGCACAATTTGCAGACACTCTCCTTGCTCTGTATGCAAGGATTTTGTATTAAAATATTGAAACTGCCAGATGAAATGAAGAAGTTGTTCTGTCATACAATTGCAATTGAAATTTTAGCAATAATGATTTGCTTTATCAATGCAATATAACAATATTATTATATAGAAATATAATTACTATTAAAATTATTGGACATCTAATTTTTGTAATTCTTGTACCACCCTACTCACAGGCAAACCCATAACATTGTAGAAGTCGCCGGTAATTTTTTTAATACCCACCACTCCTATCCATTCCTGAATAGCATATGCACCGGCTTTATCATAAGGTTTGTATTGATCTACATAAAACTCAATTTGAGATTGTGTTAATGGATAAAATTCAACTTCAGTAGTTTCTGAAAAGGAGATATTTTTTTCTGGGGACAACAGAACAACACCTGTGATTACATGGTGTATTTTACCTGCCAAAGCAGTGAGCATTTGTATGGCGTCGTTTCTGTCTTTTGGCTTGTTGATAATAATATTGTTCAGAACAACCACCGTATCAGCTGCAAGAATGGTAGTAGTAGTTTGGGTTGCTACTTTTACTGCCAAAGCCTTTGCCATTGCAATGTTAATAGGTATTTGAGCTGCAGGTAAACTTGCATCAAAGCTTTCGTCTGTATTTTGAATTATTACTTCAAAAGGAACTTCAGCCCATTCTAACAATTGTTTTCTTCGGGGGGATTGTGATGCCAGAATAATTGATTGCATATGCTTAAAAATTGAAAATATTTGATAGCGAAGATGCGGCAAAGAATTTATACCATAAAACTAAATAACAATTGTATAAGGCTACATAAGTTTTGATAATTGTTGACCAACGAACCAAACGTACAAGTGTGCGACGCAACAAATGTTGATTAGATATTCTACAGTAGGTACAAAAAATTAAAAATAAAATTTAAAAAAAATCATACTTAGAATACCTGTGAGCATTACAATTTTTATGATAGTACTTAACTGATGAAAATCAGCAGCAGTATAGGCTTTGAATAGTTTGATAAAAATAAAAATCAATGGAATAATGATGGCAATGATACAATAAAATGCACTCCACCACCATCGAAATTGCAACACATAAAATTGCACAATAATCAGTGCTGCAATGATTACAATTAACCAAACTGCAACAAAAACTTTCGTAGCATTCATGCCCCAAACAATGGGCATTGTTTTGCAACCATAAAGCCTGTCGCCTTCAACATCTTCCATATCTTTTACTACTTCCCTGATTAAAGAAATGATGAAAGCAAAACCTGCAAACAAAAATGTAACTCTTGCCAATTTATCAATTTGCAAACTTGTTCCTTTTCTGAAAACGTCTAAAAGATTATTGGTTTCACAGTAAGTAATTACCAGTATTACCCAGGCTGTAAGTAAGGATGTAAGGACGTTGCCAATTAAGAATTTTTTTTTAAGTGAAGAGGAATAAAAAAACAATAAAACTACACTTACTAAATTGGCGATACCTAAAAACCGTACGCCGGTGTTGTAATCAATATAAAAGCCAAACCCAATGCCGGTAAGGCTTAGTAGCAAATGCCAAATAATAGCAAATCGTCTTTTAATAACTTTATCAACAACAACTTTTTGCGGTTTGTTGATATGATCAATATTCAAATCAAAATAGTCGTTGATAATATTTCCGGCAGCAGCAATAGCAACAGAAGCGCAAACAAGCAGAAAAAAATAAAATCCATTTACATTAAGTATGATATTTGCCTCAAGGAATAAAGGCTTTTCGATACAGTATAAAAACAGCAACTGAGTCAGTGCAATAAACACCAAATTTTGCCAACGTATCAATTGAAAAAATGCACGGATTAATTTCAAAGCCAAATTACATTTATAAGTTGAATAGAATTACATAGAGCGAACTAAAACATCTTCATTCCAGTCGTTATTCAGTTTCATCGTTTTTTCAATTACATCTCTTACACAACCTTCACCTCCCAATAACGGTGAAATATATTTTGCAACTGCTTTTACTTCTTGCACTGCATCAGACGGGCAACAAGGCAATCCTGCAATTTTCAACACGTCTAAATCAGGAATATCATCACCCATATACAAAATATGTTCGTGCTTGATTTGATGTTGTATCATGTATTGATGCAGCACTGCAGCCTTGTCCGATACTTTCATAAAAACATCATAAACGCCAAGCCTGTTTAATCTTTCACGCACCTCATCACTTTCTCCGCCACTGATAATTAGAACCCGATAACTTTTTTTAATGGCCAATTGTAACGCATAACCATCTTTAATATTCATACGCCTTACGAGTACTGCATTGGGCATTACCAATACACTTCCATCAGTTAAAACACCATCTACATCAAACACAAATGTGGTAATGGGTTTAAATAGTTCAAGTACGTTCATAGTGATACAATTGAATTTATTTTACTGATAACAAAGTATGGATTATTTTTTTTGGTTGTCTCTCCACTCATATACCCAACTGCTCTGAATCATTTCTAAATGACCTTCATTGCTTTGTTCACGTGTTCCAACAAATCCTTCAATTTGTAAAACCCATTCTAATAATTCGGTAAAGCGAATTCTGTAAATTTTACTTTCTGTAAAATCATCGCCAAAACGTTCGTATAATTTTAATGCGATATCTTCATAATCATTCCAGTGAATAGGTGGTTCAAATGCCATGTCTTTAAATTTATTTGCGTGCAAGTTAATTATTGTAAGCAATAGTATTTACAAGATGCATGATAAAATTTGATTTATGGTTAATACATTGTCTCAGAATACAAGTAAAACAGAATACACTTGTCCATTATTCATTGGATAAACTGATGCTAATTAAAAAGTTAAATTTTAAATTAAGTTAACTAAGGTATCGCTATGTAGCTTTCGTTGCGTCGCACACTTGTACTGTTGGATGATTACCAAGCTATTATTGACACAAATTGAAACTTGCTATTATTTAAATCCGTGTGTGAACTTCAATACCAAAGCTATATCCTTTACTCCGGGTTCTTTTTCCAGTTTAGAATTTACATCCACCCCATAAAAATCGGGGTGCTTTAATGCTTTAATTCTTATAATATCATCTATGCCAATGCCACCACTTAAAAAGAAAGGTTTTTCGATCTTAGCTTTTGTCAAAATAGTCCAATCAAATTGTTCGTCATTGTCTCCAGAGGTATAGAATAAATAATAATCACAAACTGCATCATAAGGCGCAACCAATGCGTCAATATCTTTGGTATCTTTATCAATAACAAATGCTTTGATTACTTCAACTTCAGAAGATAAATCTTCGCACATTTCAGCAGATTCATTTCCATTCAACTGAACAACATCTATACCATAATCATCAATAGCATCAAGTACTTCAATCATTTCAGGATTAGAAAATATTCCTACTTTTTTAAAATCAAAATCTGCTTTTTTGATATCATTTTTAGATAATTTTTCGCTAATAAATCTTGGCGAATCAGATTGAAAATCCATCCCTACAAATTCTACATTCAATGCATCTAATTGTTGCATTTGCTTTAATTCGGTGATACCACAAACTTTTATATTCATTATTATTTTTTTAATAATTTTGACATGAATTCATACTGAAAAACTAGGCAAATTATAGTTGATATTTAAGTGAATAAATACCTGATAGAAACAAAAAAAACAAACCACTATTGAAGTAAAGTTATGATTGTTCAATATATTATTGCCCTGATTTTACGAAATAATATTAAAATAAATACATCCATTAAAAAATTTAATTCAGATATATTTATATTAAACTCAAATTTTCAACCAATTTCTCAAAATCATTTCTCCACTGGGAGTTAAAATACTTTCCGGATGAAATTGGACGCCTTGTACATCAAATATTTTGTGTTTCATAGCCATTACATAACCAGTTTCATCTGTAGCGGTTATTTCCAAATCTGCAGGAAAATTTTTGGTATCTACTACCCATGAATGATAACGACCAACTTCAAATGTTGCAGGCAAACCCTTGAATAAACTATCATCATCTTCAGTCTGATTTTTTTCTACAATAATATTAGAAGCAATTCCATGATAAACAGTTGATAAATTTGTTAGCGTTGCTCCAAATGCCTGACCAATTGCCTGATGCCCCAAACACACGCCCAATATAGATTTCATAGGTGCATACATTTTTATCAGTGGCAATAAAAGACCTGCTTCTTCGGGTATTCCAGGACCGGGTGATAAAATAATTTTGTCATATTCCATTACATTTTCCAAAGCAATTTGATCATTGAAAAACACATCCACTTTTTCATGCGTAATTTTTTCAACAAGGTGAACCAAGTTGTAAGTAAAGGAATCATAATTATCAAATACTAATATTTTCATTCAGATATTTCATTTATTCAATTGATAAAAACCATTCTAACTATAATTTCTATGTAAGAATCAACAAATAGTTATTAAAGAAACTAAATACCTTTGTTTTGAAGAATATTCAAATAATCGGCAATTGCAGCAATTAAAATAGTATTCTCCTTTTCTGTTCCTATAGTTATTCTCAAACAATCGGCACAGTTTTCTTCATGCGTTGCATCATAAACAGCAATACCATTTTGTAATAAATATTGATACAATTCTGCTGCATTATGAAATTTTACCAATAAAAAATTGGCATCTGATGGATATATATTTTGAACAATTGGAATTTGTATAAATACTGCTGCCATTGCATTACGCATGTCAACGATTGTTTTAATCATATCATTTACCTGACCAATTTCCTCCAATGCTTTTATTGCAAGTTCCTGTGCAGGTTGATTGATATTATAAAGTGGTTTTACCTTATTTAGAACATCAATAATATTTGCAGATGCAAAAGTTATTCCGATTTGTAAACCTGCCAAACCCCAAGCCCTGCTTAATGTTTGCAGGATAATCAAATTGGGATAATCGTTCAAATCGGGGATAAAAGATTTTTGTTTGGAATAGTTGATATACGATTCATCTAACACTACAAATCCATTGAAATTATTGAGAATCGTTTCTAAATCTCCACGAGACATTGAATTTCCTGAAATATGATTAGGGTTTGATATAAAAATAATTTTTGTATTTGCATCAACTATATTTTCCAAATGAACCAAATCCAGTTGAAAGTCTTCAAGGAGTG
>CANGTN010000040.1 GCA_947456805.1 Chitinophagaceae bacterium
TCGGGAATGTTGCATTTAAAAAAAGAATATCTGATATCTACAATTCATCAATTAATGACACCAGTAACTAAATCTTTTTTGCCTCCAATTGAAGAATACATTTCTCAGGTGCAACGTGCCTATAATAATCAATGGCTAACAAACCGGGGCGAGCTGGTAGTTGAACTGGAACTCAAGCTTACAAATTATCTTAGTTTACAAGAAAGCAAAATTCTGATTACCAATAATGGAACTATTCCATTGCAAATAGCTTTGAAACTGCTGGGTAATGGTGGTGAAATTATCACCACCCCCTTTAGCTATGTGGCTACAACCGCTGCCATTGTGTGGGAAAACTGTACTCCTGTTTTTGTTGATATCCATCCAGAATACTTGACCATTGATGAAACTAAAATTGAAGCGGCAATTACCGACAAGACTACTTGTATTTTAGCTACACATGTGTTTGGCAATCCCTGTAATATAGAGGCTATAGATGCCATTGCTAAAAAACATAACCTGAAAGTAATTTATGATGCAGCGCATTGCTTTGGATTGAAATATAAAGGCAAAAGCATTTTTGAATATGGAGATGTAAGCACTTGTAGTTTTCATGCTACTAAAATTTTTCATACGGGCGAAGGAGGGGCCATTTTTTGCAAAGACCCCGAGTTGTACCAAAAACTATATTACAGTCATAATTTCGGTCATAATGGTCCAATGGATTTTCACGGATTGGGAATAAACGGCAAAATAAGTGAACTACAAGCTGCCATGGGATTGGCTGTATTGCCTTATATGGATGAAATTATGGAAAAGCGTAAAAACATTGTAGTTGAATACAACCGGATGTTAGAAAATATTCATTTGACAAAATTGAAAATTCGACCCGAAACTGAATGGAACTACAGTTACTATCCTGTATTATTTGAAAACGAGGAAACACTATTGCATATTGAAAAGGCTATGCACGAACAGGATATTATACCTAGAAGGTATTTTTATCCATCGTTACATACATTGCCATATGTAAAATCTGTAGATTCATCGGTGAGCCAGAGTATCTCCTCACGGGTGATGTGCATACCCCTTTTTCATTCATTGGATATTGATTCAATAAATATGATTTCGAAAATTTTAAATTTATCACAATGCTCATAGTTGGTGCAAAAGGGTTTGCAAAAGAAGTATTTGAGATTTTACACCAAGAAAATAAAACTCAAAATATTGCCTTCTATGATGATGTTAATTTAGATGGCCCCAACAAAGTATTTGACAAATTTGATATCTTAAAAAGTGAGGCCGCTGTTCTTCAATATTTTTCAATATATGGTAATAAATTCACCTTAGGTATTGGTAGGCCTATCTTACGTAAGAAACTGTTTGATAAGTTCAAAGCAATAAATGGTATTTTGATTTCAACCATAAGTCACAAAACAGATATTGGAAGCTTTGATGTTAGTATTTCTGATGGTGCCAATATATTATCTGGAGTCAAAATTTCAAATGAAGTTAAAATTGGAAAGGCAGCAATAATTTACTACAACTCTGTAGTAACTCATAATTGTGAAATCGGCGATTTTGTTGAAATTTCACCAAGTGTCAATATTCTTGGCAATGTTTATATTGGCTCCTTTTCAAACATAGGTTCAAATGCTACTATTTTACCAAATATTAACATAGGGTGCAATGTAATAGTTGGAGCTGGTTCTGTGATTACCAAAGACATACCAGATAATTCATTGGTTGTTGGTGTGCCTGGTAAAATCATTAAAAAATTACCGGCATTAGAATGGTAAAAGTTTCTGTTGTGATGATTACATACAACCATGAGTTGTATATTAAAGAGGCAATTCTCGCGGTATTGGCACAAAAAACCAATTTTGAAATTGAATTGATTGTAGCAAATGATTACTCACCAGATAAAACGGAATTTGTCGTTCGGGAAATCATTGATACCCATCCCAAAAGCAATATTATAAAATACACTCGACATACTGCCAACAAAGGCATGATGCCTAATTTTATATGGGCAATGGAACAATGCAATGGTGAATACATAGCCCTCTGCGAAGGAGACGACTACTGGACTGACCCACATAAATTACAAAAACAGGTTGATTTTTTGGAGATTAATCGTGATTTTATACTGTGTTTTCATCCGGTGAAGATCCTAAAGCCAAATGGGCAATTGACAGATGATTTTATTACATATGTTCCTGATAATTTTGAGCATTTTGAAAATCTAGCCAATCACGGCAATTATATTCATACGCCCTCAGTTGTCTTCAGAAATATTTTAAAATCTTTTCCAGATGAGTTTCTTTATTCACCGATTGGAGATTATTTTATTTACATGCTTCTGGCACAATATGGTAAAATTGGAAGATTAGATGATACAATGAGTATCTACAGATACATGTCGGGAATTTATAGCAAGCTTGATGAGGAGGAAAAAAAATATAAGTGGCTGCTTACATTACTTCTTTTATATAGCTCTTATGAAAAAAACAAAGAAATACAAGGTCTAATTTTGAATCAAATCAAAAGTGTTATGATACCTTCACTACCTCACATAAACCAAGAGCAATTGGCATATATTAAATCAAACAAATATACTCATGACTTAGTTGATAAATTGATTTTGCAACAGATAAAAATTCTACACAAGAATCAAATATCCAACCATACATATGAAATGTTAGTCATTGAAATAATGAATAGAGGGAAAAGAAAAATCACTTCACTAATGCATAAGTTACTTTTTAATGGCTAATTTCAATTAGATTATTTTAAATGAAATCTTCACAAATAAAACCAATTGCTTTCTACCTACCTCAATTCCACCCAATTCCTGAAAATGACGAGTGGTGGGGTAAGGGATTTACGGAATGGACAAATGTCACAAAAGCAAAACCGCTTTTCAAAGGTCATTGGCAACCGAGATTACCTTCAGATCTTGGATTTTATGATCTACGTGTGGAGGAATCTAGAATTGCTCAGGCAGAAATGGCTAAGGAATATGGTGTTTATGGTTTTGCATATTGGCATTATTGGTTTGGAAACGGTAAACAAATTCTAGAAAGACCGTTACAGGAAGTTGTGTCGACGGGTAAGCCAGACTTTCCTTTTTGTCTTGCGTGGGCAAATCAAACATGGTCAGGCACCTGGCACGGTTTATCCAATAAAAAGGTACTAATTGAACAACTATATCCAGGCGAGGAGGACTATAGAGCGCATTTTTTTAAAATTCTTCCAATTTTAAAGGACAAAAGATACATTCAAATTAATGGCAAATGCCTATTCATGATTTTTAGAGTTCATGAAATTCCAGATTTGAATTCCTTTACTTCATTATGGCAAATATTAGCCTTGGAGAATGGCCTGCCTGGCTTTCACTTTACTGCAATACATGATGATGATGATGAATTAATAAACAAAGGAATAAATGCATTCATTCAAAAACAGCCTGAGCGGCACTTATTAGGGAGGAGAAAAAGTATTTCAGAAAAAATAATATTGAAATTCAAGCACACCTTTAAAAGTCCTCAAAAAAAAGAAATTGATAAAATCGATTACCAAAGCTACGTGGAAAAATTTCCCCATTGTAAATTAAAAGATAATGAGTACCCAATGATTTTCACTGATTGGGATAATTCACCTCGAAGTGGCTCTGATGGTTGGATGTTTGTGAACTCGACGCCAGAATTATTTTCTAAAGTTGTTAGAAAGGCAATAAACGTCATTAAGCAACAATCCCAAAATGAAGACAAAGTTCTTATCATCAAGTCATGGAATGAATGGGCAGAAGGTAATTATCTTGAACCGGACAGGGTAAATGGAAGAAAGTATCTAGAAGCATTAAAAAATGAATTAATTGATAACTAGTTTAGACATCTATCATTAATCTTATGGTTTTATATATTGGAAAATTCATTTTAGATTACCTGAAATAAACCTGCTATCCTCATTTCAAAGATTATAACCATTTCTATTAAAAGTTTATGAGAATATTAATTATTTCAAGACCCGGTGACTGTTTTCCTAATATTATTTCAAAAGGATTACTGGAAATGATTCGAAATCAAGGGTTTGAGGCTGAAATTACTCATGAAATACCTTTTTTAATGCGATCTCTTCCTTTAAATGAAAAACCAATTAGGTGGGAAGTGAATTTAGGATTCAGATTACGTGAAAAAATAAAGTACTTTTTTCATGATTTTCTTCTAAAAAAAAAATTAGCAAAAAAGGATGTGATTATTATTTCTGAGTGTTTTGCCAATTTGTTTTGGAAAAACTACCTATATGTAGAGGCAATTAGAAAAATCACCAATGCAAGGATTGTTAGTTATACAGATGGGCCACTTGATTCTGCTCCGCTGCACAAGAAAAGATGGATAAATAATAACGACCGAGATGAAGACTTTTTTGATTTCAATTTGTTTCTAACTGATAAGATTGAAAGAAAAGTTCAACTAAAAAAAAATCAGTACAAGATCGGAGTAAATCTGTGTATTTCTGAAGAAATAATAAAAGTAGATTGTGATTTTAAGATACTTTTAGATTTTGAACAAATTGGATTTGAATCGGAACGGACATTTCAAAAGATGTTTCTGTTAAGTCAAAATATTTTATTTACTCAATTATTAGGGCAATATACAAACGCTCAAATTAGAAAAATATACTCAGAACATAATATTTTATTTCTTTCATATCCTGAAACTTTTGGGCTATCGATTGGAGAAGCACTTTGTGTAGGTTGTAAAATAGCCGTTCCAGATAGAAATTGGGTGATGTCATGGGATATTTATGACGAATTACCCTATTTTTTTATTATTTATAATTCTGAAAATCTCTACGAAATTTTAGAAAAGGAAAAAAAATTATCTAAAGAGGAACGAATAAGAGTTATTAAAGATTTTAAGTCATTATACCCTGATTTCATTTTTGGGAATGATAAAAATCTAGAAATGTTTTTACATCAACTATCAAAAAGTTTAAAAAAATTATAGCTACCGTTTAGGTAAATTTTTGTTGAAACCATTTTCTTATTTAAAGAAGGCGTTTATTAATGAATAAAAATCTTGTAAAAAATATCGGAATCATTATACCTTATTCTTTTTTCCCCCCAACAAATGGGGGTGCTTTGCGTTGTTTCTATGTTGTAAAAGAAATATCAAAATACCACAATCTGGTGTTATTTATTTCTGAACAGGAAAACATGCCTGAATTTTTAGATTGGATTGAATCTTTAAAAAATGTCAGGTATGTTATCATATTAAGTTCAAAAAATAAAACGCGTACTCTTTTAAATAAATTCAAGGACAGACTGAGATCAGGTATTCATACAAATCGATTTTTTCAACCTACCAATCAGGTTTTTTTAGATGGGTTTGAATTGATAAGGAATGAAATAAATAATCAAAAGTTTGATGTCTTTATTTGTGAAAATCTTGATACGCTGATATGTTTTAATAAATTATTAAAAAAATACCAAATTCCAGTCGTTTATGAAGCACATAATGTAGACAGTGACTTATGGTTACAAATGCATTTGAAAACAGGCAATAAACAGTACCTGTATAACAGTAAAGCCGCATTATTAACTGAAAAGAAATTAGGCAATATCGCTGATCTTGTGGTAACTGTTACAAATAATGATAAAATCAGATTGTCTAATTTAAGCACTACTAGTTCTGTAAATATTGAAGTAGTTGAATCTGGGGTAGATACTGATTTAAAGATACCTGCACACAAAAAAAATGACGATAGGTTTAATATATTATTCTGCGGAACTTTAGAATATGAGCCTAATTATGAGGGGTTGGTTTGGTTTTATTACAATGTACTTCCATTATTTAAAAAGTTTGGCATTTTATTCAAAATAACAGTTATTGGTAAATTAACAAATTCTGAGAGATATAATTTTTTAAAAGATTCAAATGATGTTAATTTTATTGGAACTGTAGAATCAGTTAATAAATACTACCACGAAGCGGATGTGAGTATAGTTCCAATTTTAAGCGGTAGTGGTATTAGACTTAAAATTACTGAGTCGTTGAGCTTTGCAGTTCCGGTTGTTTCAACTACACTTGGTGCTGAAGGTATTAGAGAAAATAATGCAGTTTTATTGGCAGATACACCTGAAGAATTTGTTGATTCTTTGATTCGTTTGTATCAACTTGGTAAGTTGAGAAGGGAATTAGGAAATAAAGGAAGAGAAATGGTGTTGAAGTACTATGATTGGAAATCATTGATGTCAAAGTTTAATGAAAATATTTTAAAAATTATAAACGCTCATTCTAACTAAAGAGCTAGAATATAGTTTTATAGTTTTTTATGTCAGAAAATTTTTATATGATTACCCCTTTGATTAGTGTGTTAATGACTGCCTACAACCGTGAAAAGTATATAGCAGAAGCAATTGAAAGTGTTTTAGCATCTACGTATCAAGATTTTGAATTGATTATTGTGGATGACTGTTCAAATGACAGGACTGTTGAAATTGCCAGAAAATATGAAGTATTGGATCAGAGAATAAAAGTATACGTTAATGAGCAAAATTTAGGAGATTATCCAAATAGAAATAAAGCGGCATCTTATGCAATTGGTAAATATTTGAAATACTTGGATAGTGATGATATTATGAACTCCAATTGTCTTGAAAGAATGGTATTTGAAATGGATAAACATCCTGAATGCGCTTTCGGAATAAGCTCTAGAAATAAAAAAGAAACCATTGTTCATTTTCCTATTAATTCGTTTCGGGTTCATTTTTTTGAAAGAGGCATTTTAGATTTAAGTCCATCACTCACAATTATAAATAGAACTATATTTAATAATGAAAATGGATTTTGGAATATTAGGTGTGTGAGTGATGTTGAGTTTTTTATGAGATTAGCACTAAAATACCCACTTTTAGAAATGACTACAAATCTAGTAAATTGGAGAGAACATCCAGATCAAGAAATTGTAAAAGGCAAGGATGAATACTTAAAACATAATTTAGGCATTCTTAGAGATAAGTTGAAGCAGTCGCAGCTTACAAAGGATGAACAGATAATGATATTAAACAAAGAAAAGAAGAGCATTATTAGAAATGTTATCAAAAATATCTTCAACAGAAGCGTAGCCCTGTCATTTTCGTATTTAAAAATTAATAGACTTTCTTTTTTTGATTTCTTTTTAATTTTCTAATAACGCATAATTAGATGTTACACAAGGCACTTACCTATTTCGTTAATCACTCTTTTTTTGATTTTATTAGAAAATTAGTATTCACAATAAGCCAATGGTTGACGTTTTCATTTTACCGTAAATTTAGAGGATTATTTCACTTAAAATCCTATAATGTAAAATTAGGACAGCACGTAAAAATTTCAGGATTCGCTACAAATTTGTTAATTGGTAAGGATATACAATTTTATGACGCTTGTAAAATTGAATTAAGCCATACTTCTAATTTACAAATTGGCAATCGGGTTTTATTCTCTTATGGTGTTGTATTGTGTTGTAGAAATAAAATCACTATAGGCTCTAATGTGCAAATAGGTGAATACACATCGATAAGAGATGCCACACATAATTATAAAGGCGAACATAATATTATTATGAATAATGATGATCTAGTTGGTGAAGTTGAAATAGGTAACAATGTTTGGATTGGGCGCAATTGTTTGATAGCGCCAGGTGCTAAAATTGGAAATGGTGTTGTAATTGGTGCTAATTCGATAGTGAAAGGTGTTTTGGAAGACAACGGAGTATATGCAGGTAATCCAATTAAGAAAATTCGAAATACGTAATTAAAAGTAAAGTGTATTCCGTTGTTATTTTTCAATCACTTATTATCCAATATTTTTAGCGTAAAATATTTTAAAAGATTAAAGTAAAAGCACCAATTATTATCAAGTAATTGAGTATTTAATTATAAGATAAGTTATTATTCTTAATAATATTTATACCTAAATAAAAATCTGAAACTTAATTAAGATGTGTTCAAGTAGCATAATTTATAATGAACCTCCATTTCTTTTCAAGAAAGTAATTAATAATTTAAAACATTATAATCAGATAGAATTTTCAAATGCAAGAATAGCATTCGCAACAGGGAATTTATATTCTAGGAAAATAAGTGAAATTCAACATTTAATTGAATAGTTGTTTATTAAAATAGTAGCATGATTTGAAAAAATTAATATTTATAAATTCGCATCCAATACAGTATTTTGCTCCGTTATATCAATATTTAGTTCAACAAAATTTTGATATGGAAGTTTGGTATTGTTCAGATGAAAGTATTAAAGGAGAAATAGACAAGGAGTTTGGTGTAAAGGTAAAATGGGATATTCCATTACTCAGTGGATATAAAAATAAGTTTTTTAAAAACTACGCATTTAATAAGGGAGTTCACCAAGGCTTTTTTGGTTTGTTTAATCTGGGATTGGTCCCTGCAATCCTAAAAGGACCTAAATGTATTTTTGTTGTACATGGTTGGAAATATTTCTCAGATATATTAAGTTTGTTTACTGCAAAAATTAAGGGGCATAAAGTAGCATTGAGAGCTGAAATGCCTTACAACCAAGAAGTTTTAAAAACAGGAGTAACACAAAATGTAAAGATTTGGGTTTTAAAATACTTGCTTTTTAAATGTGTTGATTACTTTTTGTATTTAGGTGAACAAAATAAAAAATATTATTTGTTCCTGGGGATTTCTGAAGATAGACTTATAAAAATGCCATACGTTGTTGATAATACCCGATTTAGAGAAGCTGCAGATCAATTAAGACCACAAAAAAATTCTTTAAGAAACAAACTTAACATTCCTTTAAATGCGTTTGTTATATTATTTTCAGGAAAGTACATTCAAAAAAAGAGGCCTCTCGATTTGTTAAAATCATTTAAGCAATTAGATAATTCCAATGCATTTTTAATCATGATGGGAGATGGGGAATTGAGAAATGAGATGGAGTCTTATATTACCGAATACAATGTAAAAAATATCCTTTTAACTGGGTTTATTAATCAGTCATCCGTTTTGGATTACTATGCTGTATCCAACATTTTTGTAATGTGTTCTGGAAGTGGTGAAACTTGGGGTCTTTCGGTGAATGAAGCGATGAATTTTGATTTGCCACTAGTAATATCCGATATAACAGGTTGTGCGAGCGACTTGGTGTTAGAAGGAGAAAACGGCTTTGTATTCGAAACTGGTAATATTGATGATTTAACTAGTAAGTTGGCATATTGTATAAACAATCCAAGTGTTATTAATTTTTTAGGAAAAAAGTCTGGAGAAATTATTAATAATTTTTCGTACAAAGAAATTGAAATTGCATTAAAGAAATTGGTAGGATGTTAACAAAACTATCATTAAGATGATATAATCGAACGATATAATATCCAATTATTAACAGCTAACAATAAGAGGGCAATATCTTAAAGATGAAAAATAATGAATCCTTAGTTTGGTGTAATTTGCCTAAGGCTGGATTGGGTAATCAGTTGTTTCCTTTACTAAAGGCATATGTATATGCTGAACTACACAATTTACCTATTGTCATAACCAATTATCATCAACTTAAAATAGGGCCATATTTAAGGAAAGAAAAAACAAAGAGAAATTATAATAACTTTTTTTTATTTCAGCAGTCTTTTTTAACGGATATCCTTCATAGAATTAAAATGTGGTTTCTGTCAAAATTTAAAAATGTTGTAGAGGATGTTTCTGATCTAAAACAAATACCAGAATCTAATACGATTTATCAATTTTCAAAAGTGGCTCATTGGTCTGATTATTTTAAAGATTTTAGGCCTCATAGGCAATTAATTATAGAAACATTTTATAAAATAGTAAGACCGGATATTTTAGCAATTATCAATTCAATGAAACCGAGTGCCATTGGTGCACATGTAAGGTTAGGAGATTTTAAGATGTTAGATACAGAAGGAGATATATATAATAAAGGAGCGGTCAGAACACCTCAGCAATATTTTATTGAGACAATTTTAAAAATCAGAATTAAATCAAATTCTGAATTGCCTTGTGCCGTTTTTACTGATGGTTTTGCAACCGAAGTAGGCGATATCATTGCACTACCCAAAACAAAAATTATCGAAGGAAATAAAGATATTGTTGATTTAATATTACTTAGCAAAAGTAGTTACATTATCACTTCTGTTGGAAGTACTTTTAGCTATTGGGCTGGATTTTTAGGGGATGCGGAGGTAATTCAGCATCCTCTAAATACAATCAAAATAAAATAATTATCCGAATAAATAAATTTTAGATTAAGTATTATATTATAATACTTAGTAAAAAGAGAATTAATAAAATGATTCATCAGTTTAGAAAGTTATTGCAGAATAATTTATTCTTTAGAAAGATTGTAGGCTATCACCTTGCTTCTTCAGGTTTATTTGATAAAATGATTATCAAATACCAATTATCTGAAAGTTGGAAATTACGAATAGCACAAGTCCTCTCCTCTGAGGATAATCTATTTATTCCCAGAGTGGAACAAGCAGGTAAAATTAAGGGGGGGAAACAAATAATGCATAATGGATTAAAGATACATTTAGGAAGCTATTATGGTCCCGAATATGCACAGATGTTGATCAGGTCGAAAGGTGTACATGAACCACAGGAGGAGAGAGTGTTTCAGGAAATTTTGAAATTTATGCCTAATGGTGCAACTATGGTGGAAATGGGTGCATTTTGGAGTTTTTATTCGATGTGGTTTCAATCTAAGGTTTCTGGTGCAAATAATTTCATGGTTGAACCAGATGCTTTTAATATGGGTCAGGGGAAAAGAAATTTTAAATTGAATGGTTTTAAAGGGGAGTTTACGCAAGCTTTTATTGGTAGAACAGCTTCAAATGAGGGAATAGTAAAAACTATCAGTGTGGATTCTTACATAGCAGAAAAAAATATTGAACATGTAAATATTTTACATTCAGATATCCAAGGTTTTGAATTTGATATGCTACAAGGTGCAAAAAAATCAATTGAAAGAGGGGTTATTGATTTTATTTTCATTTCTACTCACAGTAATGAACTTCATTTTAAATGTTTAGATTTTTTAAAAAAATTAGAATTTCATATTATTGCTCATGCAGATATTAATACTACCTTTTCTGAAGACGGATTGATAGTAGCATCCTCCAAGAATATACTAGATAAATTTGAAATTAATATTTCTCAAAGGGGGAGAGTTTAAATGAAAATATTAATAATTGGTTCAGATTATAAATGGTCGATTGAAAGATTTTTTGTAAGCCACTTTAAGGAACTTGATTGTGAGGTAAAAGTTTTTCCTGCACAAAATCTATTTTTTGATTATTATTATAACTCAAATTTTCAAAAAGTTCTTTTCAAACTTGGAATATCTTCGATAGTTAAAAAAATAAATAATCACGCTATTGATTTTGTAGATAAATTTTCTCCTGATATCATTTGGATATTTAAAGGAATGGAAATTCTCCCTCAAACACTTGTATTCTGGAGAAGTAAAGGAATTAAACTAGTAAATTATAATCCAGACAATCCTTTTATTTTCTCGGATAGGGGAAGTGGTAATTTAAACATAACAAATTCAATAAATTTATACGATTGTCACTTTACTTATAATTTGGAAATAAAAAACGTCCTGGAAGTAAAACATAAAGTAAGAACAGTTTTATTACCGTTTGCATGTGATGTAAGCCAGATTTTATATAATGAATGTGCTAATGAAATAGAAATTTTGAAAGTTTGTTTTTTGGGTAATCCCGATAAAACAAGGGCTTCTTTTATTCAACAACTTGCAGATAATGGGATAGAAATTGATGTTTATGGAAATGATTGGAGTAAATTTATTAACCATAAAAATATTACCCTACATCCACCAGTGTATGGCATTGAACAATGGAAAGTTCTTCGGAAATATAGGGTACAAATTAACCTGATGCGAATTCATAATTTGGATTCTCACAATATGCGAAGTTTTGAAATCCCAGGTATAGGAGGAATTCAAGTTGCTCCTTTTACAGATGAACATGCTGGGTTTTTTATAGATAATCAAGAAATTTTTTTATTTCACGATATTGATGATTGTGTAAAAAAAATAGACTATCTACTTACATTATCAATTGCAGAAGCACAACAATTAAGAATGAATGCACGTAATGTTGTAATTAATAAAAAACATACCTACAAAGACAGGTCTGAACATGTGATAAGTGTTCTTAGATCATTATAATTTAGATGAAAAAAATCGCTGTTATACACTATCAGCCCTTAGAAAAGTATCCCCCAATTATGAATTTTATACATAATTTGGAAATCAAAAATATCAGCTGCAAAGTTTTTACAACCAATTCTCAAATTAATTGGTTCAATTCTAAATTTAACATACATAGATTTGGCTCATTTTCTACAAATACAGTCGTAAGGTACTGGACTTATATAAACTATAATTTGGTAACTTTTTTACATTTACTTTTTTACAAACCAACGAAAATTATTTACTACGAAACTTATTCTTCTCTACCGGTTTATTGGTACAAACGATTGTTTAAGGCTACCCCAATTTTTATACATTTTCATGAATATGTTTCGCCTGAAGAAATACAAGAGTCATCTTACTATGTAAAGTTTTTACTTAAAAGAGAAGCATACTTATTAAAAATCGCTAACTGGATTAGTCAAACCAATGAAGACAGGATGGAGTTGTTTCAAAAAGATTATCCATTCATCAATCAAACCGTATGTCATATTTTTCCAAACTATCCACCAGCAAATTGGCAGAACTTGGCCCAAATAAATAGAACTAGTAGGACACCAACAAGTTATAAAAAAATAATTTACATAGGGGCTTTGGGAATAAAAAGTACTCACATTGAACAATTTGCAAAATGGGTTCACCAACAAAAAGGAGTTTATTACTTTGATATTTTTTCAGATAATATTGACACAGAAGTTTTGGAAATGATTGCTTTGTTAAAATCGCCTTTTATTTCAATTAACCAGCCAATCAACTATTTTGATTTGCCTTCAACTCTTGCAAATTATGATATTGGTGCAGTTTTATATACAGGTCATATACCCAACTATGTTTATAATGTGCCAAATAAAGTGTTTGAGTATTTAGTTTGTGGGCTAGAGGTTTGGTATAGTAAAGATTTAATATCTACTGTAAAGTTTCAACAAGATAATAAGGTTCAAAATTTGAAAGCTGTTTGTTTCAAGGATGTGTTTATTACGGAAGAAGATAAAACAAATCAAGTTCCATTAAATTACTCGTTAAGCTGCGAAGCTATCTATACAAATATTTTAAATGATTTACAGCATAGCTAATCTAAGCTATGTAACTAGCATATAATAAATATTTTTATTTCATTGAATCATAAATAAATACCCAATATTGAATATTTCCAAAGTACAAATAATTATTCTATTGGCTTCTTTTTTATTGACCATTATAGATTTTAATCTTTCCTATTGGTTGGTATTGGAGTTTGCTTTCCTCATTTTTTTACTCGCAGATTTCAAAAAAACAATTGCAATTGCATTTCCAACAGGTTCCATTATTGCCATTTCTTTTTTTGTGAGCAATGTATTTGCATTAAGTATCTTACAATTGTTGGAAGGGAGTAATTTAACGATTGGAACTTCTTTTTATTTGATGGTTCCTATTGCCGACTATTTCCCATTTGCCTTTATTGCAGCCCAGTTGTTTTTTATGGGCTATCAGCTGGTATCGAAACCACAAGCACAATGGCTGTATTTTTTGCATAATTTACAACATAGCCTACGGCTGCAAGATATTAATGTGCTGATTGTAATAGGTTTTGCAGCCTCATTGCTAAACTTAGTGCATATTGCCGCAATTGACCAGGTAACGCATGTGCTCTCCAACTTTACAACTTGTGGCTTTTTTGCCATTGCCTTGTATAAAAAAAGCTTCACCAACAAATATTTAATTTTGGGGATCATGCTGCAATTATTCATTGTGGTGCGTTCTAGCATGTTTGGTACATTTATGGTATATCTTGTTTTTTTTGCCCTAATGCTAATGCTGTTATTTAGAGACAAGGGTTTTCGGTTGAATTGGGTAGCTATGTTGGTGCTGCTATTTGCTGGAGTGGTATTCTTGGCGTTTTCGCAAAATACAAAAACCAGCTATAGAGAGGAGGTATGGGCAGGTAGCCAAGACGCTTCGGTGAATAATTTTATTTCTGCAGCTGCAGAAGCTTCAGTGGCTAAAACCATTACCGATAAAGAATATTACTTGCCGATTGTTTATCGCCTCAACCAGGCTTGGTTAGTATCTTCAACAATGATAAAAGTGCCTTATGCAGAGCCTTTTGCACGTGGAGGAACTATTGTTCGTTCTTGTATTGACGCTATCGTTCCCCGTTTTTTAAATCCGGACAAAGAAAAAGCCGGAGGTAAAGAAAAAATAAAGAAGTATACTTATTTAAATTTAACCTCAAGTACCAGTATGAATATTGGGCTATTGGGTGAGGGTTATGTTAATTTTGGGAAATGGGGAGCCCCAATAGTTATTTTTTTATATGGCCTGTTGATTGGCTTTTTAGAAAAAAAAATCTTGGTATATTCTTTCAAAAAACCCCTTATTTTATTGTTGTTTCCGGTGTTTTTTGAGCTGGTATTAACTTCTGAGACCGATTTTTTAATTATTATCAATGGCATGGTTAAAAACAGCATCATTGTTTTGGTGGTGTTGTATTTGCTGCAGGATGCCAGGGGTAAAAACAAATTACAGTTTTCCTGAGGCTGTTGGTAAAGGTCCTCCAGCATTTTAAGGTGTAAAGTATTATGTGCAGAATAGCAGGTATTATCGATTTTCAGGCGCCCCCTTCGGTGGAAGCAATCAACCGAATGACCAATGCTATGCAACATGGTGGTCCGGATGACAACGGGATATATTTAGATGCACATTGGCCTTTGGCATTTGGTCATCGCCGCCTCTCATTAATTGATTTGTCTTTGTTAGCACATCAACCCATGATGGATGATTACCAACAACTCATTGCAATATACAATGGCGAGATCTATAATTTTTTGGAAATCAGAAAGGAGCTGGAGCAAAAAAAATATGCTTTTAAATCGACCTCCGATACAGAAGTTGTTTTACATGCGTACAAAGAATGGGGAACAGCTTGCTTTCAGAAGTTCAACGGCATGTTTGCATTGGCAATTCTAGACAAAGCCAATCAAAAAATTGTATTAGCACGAGACCATGCCGGTATTAAACCGTTGTACTATTCTTTACAAAACAACCAACTCATTTT
Organism: Chitinophagaceae bacterium; assembly: GCA_947456805.1. Lineage (GTDB taxonomy): Bacteria > Bacteroidota > Bacteroidia > Chitinophagales > Chitinophagaceae > UBA1930. The sequence continues at coordinate 15,274 of CANGTN010000040.1, forward strand.
TGCCAGTGAAATCAGGGCTTTTAAAGCCTTGAAACCTGATTGGGAAGAAAATAAAGACTGGAAAAAATATTTTTTAATGTTTGGGCACCTGCCCGAACCCATCACAACACTGAAGGATGTGCAACCTGTAGAAAAGGGAACTTTTTTAGAAATCAGCCTTCCTTCTTTGCAAACCACAAAACAATGTTTCTATACACCCCATTATAACTATGCTATTTACAATGAAGCAGATGCTGTAGAAAAACTAAGGGATACACTAACCAAAGCAGTAGAGCGGCACCTGATTTCCGATGCACCCATCGGATTGTTTTTAAGCGGCGGAATAGACAGCAGTTTGCTTACTTTATTGGCTAAGCCGGTTGTAGGAAATAATTTGCAAACATTGTCCATAGTATTTGACAATGACCAATTTTCTGAGAAAAAATACCAAGATATTATTATTGCAAAAACGGGTGCCAAACATCGTTCGTATTTGGTAGCTGAGGATGAATTTAAAAATGCTTTGCCCGATATTTTAGAAGCAATGGATCAGCCAAGTTGCGATGGTATTAATGCTTATTTTATCAATAAATATGCAAAAGAATCAGGGTTGAAAGCTGTCTTGAGCGGATTGGGCGCCGATGAATTATTTGGAGGCTATCCTTCTTTTACAACAACCAATTTGATGCAAATGATGGGCAGGATGCCTCATTTTGTATTTGCAGCGGCAAAGCTTTTTCCGGATGACAGACGCAAGAAAATTAATTTTTTGCAATGTAAAACAGCTTTGGGTAGTTACTTGTTTAACAGAGGATTGTTTATTCCGGCACAAGTGGCGCAATTATTGGACTGCAGTGAAAACGAAATCAATCAATTGTTGCATTCACTTGTTTTACCCAATTATATTGATGCTTTACATCCGTTAGAAAAAGTTAGTTATTTTGAAACGGACTGGTACATGCAAAACCAACTTCTAAAGGATACAGACTGTATGAGTATGTGGCATAGTGTAGAAGTTAGGGTACCTTTTTTGGATAAAGATTTGATGGAACTGGCGTATGCAATTGCACCTGAAATAAGGTACAACAACAAACAAAAAAAACATTTGCTGATAAAAGCATTTGAAAATGAATTGCCTCGTACAATATGGGACAGACCTAAGCAAGGATTTACATTTCCTTTTGAAAATTGGATGAAGAATGTGCGGTTAAATATTGCTGCAGATGATGTTAAAACAAGTAAGCTTTACCGGGGATTGTTCAATGGAAATACCCATTGGAGCAGGTATTGGACCTATACATTAACCCAACAGCAACAATAAATAATAACTCTAAAAATAGTTATTGATTTTTTGTAAAATTTCTTAAGTTCGCACCCCAAAAAAGTCTACTATACCCTGGGAACTGTATGATAAAAAAAATTGTTACTAACTTATATTTACTGTTATTTCTCAATGGTTCATTGCTTACAACCCTGTATTTTTTTAGAGCAGAGGATTTGTATGAGCGAGACTTATTTACTGCGATTACAACAAATGTAAAATCAGTTTTACAAACGGAAAATAAAGACACATTCTTGGTTCATGCTGTAAGAATGACCCATGAGTTGTTGCATGAACGTCAGGATATTTTTCAAAATGCACAAATTGCAACAATTACCGATGGCAATTATTTTCAGTCTGTCAGAAAAGATTTAATGGCAGCCAAGGGATCTTGTGGCAGTAATGCCAAAGTACTGGCAAGAATTTTGAAAGCCAATGCCTGTGAGGTACGTATCGGACAGATGATGGCGAATAATACATTTGGAGCGCATATTGTAGTAGAA
>CANGTN010000041.1 GCA_947456805.1 Chitinophagaceae bacterium
TACTTTCCATTTAATAGCAGGCTCTAAAGATAAGGTTTTTTGCTTTTTGAAAAATTCATTACAAAACAAAACAGGCAGCAATACATAATTGCTGCCTGGTCAATGTAATATTAAAACCATGTATTTATTACCCCAAAGCTACACGTTTGAAACTCAATACTTTTAAATCTGATTGTACAGATTTCAAGTAATCTCCTACTGTTTTACTTGCATCTTTCACAAATGGTTGTGCCAATAATGTTTGCTCTTTGAAGAAAGCATTTAATTTTCCTTCTGCAATTTTGGCCACCATTTCTTCTGGCTTGCCGGCCATTTTAGGATCTTCCTTCATAGTATCAATAATGATGTTTCTTTCTCTTTCTACTGTTTCAGCAGGTACGCTGTCAGCATCTACCGCAACTGGATTTAACGCTGCAATTTGCATAGCAACATCTTTTCCTGCTTCAGCTGCTTCACTTGTTAAGGCAACCAAAACACCCAATCTGTATGCTCCATGAATATAACTTGCTACATATGGCGCTTCAACACGCTCAAATTTTACGATACCAATTTTTTCACCAATACTGGCTAATTTATCATTGATTAAATCAGAAACTTTAGCACCATTTACATCAGCTTCAAGTAAAGCCTCAACATTCTGTACATTATTGGCAACTGCAGCGTCAGCAATGCTTTGCGCAAAAGCAACGAAGTCTGCATTTTTAGAAACGAAGTCTGTTTCGCAACTGATACAAACAATAAAACCGGTTTTATTATCAGCAGTTGTTTTTGCAATTACAACGCCTTCTTTTGCTTCTCTATCGCTACGTTTTGCAGCTACTTTTTGTCCTTGTTTACGCAACCAGTCAATTGCTGCTTCAAAATCACCGGCAGTTTCTGTTAATGCTTTACGGCAATCCATCATCCCTGCACCGGTAGCCTGACGTAACTTATTAATATCTTGTGCTGTTATTGTTACTGTACTCATAAAAATTATATTTAAGATTTTTTATTTAAAAGAATAAAGTTTTTAAAACGCTATAAAAAATAAAACCACATAGTGCATCGGGCACAAAGCTATGTGTCTGATGTGCCTATGTGGTTTGGGTAATTATTAAATATTGTAGTATTTAGGTTAATACATTATTTAGCACCGCCACCTGCAGGGCGACGTGTCCCACCACCGCCAACTCTGCGTTTAGGAGCACCTGCAGCACCACCCGAAGCAGCACTTGCATCAGCACTACGTCCACGACCACGACCACGTCCACCTTCAGCTTGTGCTTCTTGTTCTAAACGACGAGCTTTTGCTTCATTTTCATTGCTTCCTTCTTCGCTAGAATCTTCTTCGTCTTTATTTGCCTGACGCTCAGCCAATCCTTCTGCAATTGCAGCAGTGATGTAGTTTGTAATGATTGCGATAGATTTTGTAGCATCATCATTTGCAGGAATAGCAAAGTCAACTTTATTAGGATCAGAGTTGGTATCAACCATTCCAAATGTTGCAATGCCCAAACGTTTTGCTTCAGCCAATGCAATATGTTCTACGCTGATATCTACCATGAACAAAGCTGCCGGTAATCTGCCCAACTGAGCAATACCGCCCAATACTTTTTCCATTTTTTCTTTATCACGGGTTAATGTTAAACGCTCTTTTTTGGTAAGGCTTTCAGCACTACCGTCGTTCAACATTTTTTCAATACTCTGCATTTTTTTAACACTCTTACGAACGGTGTTGAAATTGGTTAACATTCCACCTAACCAACGTTCAGTAGCATATGGCATGTTTACACGCTTTGCACATTCGGTAACAATTTCTTTTGCTTGTTTTTTAGTAGCAACAAACATGATTTTTTTACCACTTTTTGCAATTTGTTTCAATGCTGCAGAAGCTTCTTGTAAATGATCTACGGTTTTGTTTAAATCGATAATATGAATACCTTTCTTTTCTGCAAAGATGTAAGGCAACATTTTAGGGTTCCACTTCTTTTTAAGGTGACCAAAATGCACACCTGCTTCTAAAAGTTGTTGTTGTAATGAAGTGTTATTTTCCATTTTTATAATTTGAAAATTGTTATTGATATTGTTTTGTCATTAAGCCAAAGTTGATATACAAAGGTCCAAAGACCCATGCAATTAACGTTTGCTGAACTGGTAGCTTCTTCTTGCTTTTTTATGACCAAATTTCTTACGCTCAACACTACGTGGATCACGTTTCAACTGACCTGCAGCTTTCAATGTTGGACGGAAATCTGGATTCACTTCCAATAAAGCCCTTGCAATACCCAATTTAATGGCTTCTGCCTGACCTTTGATACCACCCCCTTGTGCATTTACTACAATATCAAATTTTCCTACGACGTCTGCTGTTTTAAGCGGAGCTTCTACTTGGTTTTGTAAGTAAACCAATGGAAAATATTGTTTGTAATCTTTATCATTCACTGTTATTTTGCCTTCGCCTTTGCTGATGAACACACGTGTTACAGCTTCTTTACGACGACCAACTGCATTTTTTTGCTTCTCCATATTCTATTAATTTGGACTTTAAATTGATTGGTGATTAAAACTTAAGTTCTTTAGGTTGTTGAGCGGTGTGCGGATGAGCAGCACCTACATATACAAATAGTTTTTTGTACATTTTTCTTCCTAAACGATTTTTAGGTAACATGCCTTTTACAGCACGCTCAATAATTACTTCAGGACGACGCTTCATTAAATCTTTTGCTACTTCTTCTTTTCTACCGCCTGGGTAACCAGAGAAAGTGTCATAAATTTTATCATCCATTTTGTTACCTGTTAATTTTACTTTTTCGCAGTTTGTAACAATAATGTAGTCTCCACAATCAACGTGTGGTGTGTAATAAGGCTTATTCTTACCACGAAGAATAGCAGCGATTTTAGAACACATACGACCAACGGTTTGATTAGTACCGTCAATAACATACCAATTATGTTTTACAGTAGCCTCGTTCGCATGTTTGGTGGTGAAATGTAATTTACTCATAGATTAATATTTAATTGTTATTCAACGCTATCCCGTTGAATTTTTAAATGGGTGGCGAAGTTAGCAGCTTCTATTTCGTATTACCAAAGATTTTGCCAACTTTTTTTATCGATGCTCTGTAACTAATTGATTTACAATAAAAAAATTGTTGGAAAATTATAGTAGTACTATAAAAACAGCTTTTTTGTACCAATTTTACTCAACTATGTACAGAAGCAGAAACAACTGGTTTGGGTTTGATTGTGTTTCACATTTTTTAGGACAAGACAATTAGATCTAAAATATTGTATTGCAGGGAGAAACGCACCAAGGCGGTGGTTTCCTGATTTGAACATTTCCATTAAAAAAATTGTTTTTATATACCAAAACATACAACAATGAAAATCCTTTTTTTGGCTTTTTTCGCTCTGACACTGATTCCCACTGACTCAACTAACCTATCCTTCCACTTTGGTAATCTTCCCAATAAATGTCAGGACTGGGTAATGATATCCGACAATATTATGGGCGGCGTTACAAAATCAAAACTACAATACACGCAAAATTCTTTGGTACTGACAGGCACAATATCATTAGATAATTACGGAGGATTTTCCAGTGTAAAAACCAGATTCAAAAATATTGACTTGTCCCAATACAAGGGATTGAAAATCAGATGTAAATCTTCTGGTCAAAAATTCGCATTTACCCTGGAAGACAGTCAAAACTGGACACTTCCCAATTACAAAGGAGATTTTTTCAATAGCATAGAAAACGAATGGGAATGGATCACCTTATATTTCAAGGACTTTAAAGAATATCAGATTGGAGAAGCCACAGGTAATGACTTGCCATCATCAATTCTTTACAAGATCCTAAGGCTTGGGATAATAACAACTGAGAAAAAAGAAGGCCCATTCATGATTGAGGTTGATTGCATCGAATTCTTCAAATAATTGGCAGACTTTTAATGGCGCAAGTGTTCCGCATTAGCAGTTCACTTGTGTTAATTAATTCTTTCGGACTGTGTCCGAAATTAGTTTAAGGTACCAAATAATTATTTATAATTTTATATTTGATAATACGTTGCACAGATACTCTGTAGACAAAACATGGCTGCATATCTGAAATTGTGTTGCGTGAGGACACGCACCACGGCGGTAGGCCGCCTCAAATGCTACGGGGTGTGAACAAATTTCTGCCAATGCTTATTCAAGCTACTACGACAACTATTATCGCGTTATTGTTGTATCGTGTACCAAAGACAGCCAAACTGTCGATACAACCGCAGACTAATTTTTGGATTTATGAAATACTTAAATCCAAACTTTAAAATTATTAGTAACAGATTTTATCATTTATTAAGATACCTGATTAGCCATTTTTTCTGTATTCTCCGCCATTTGTAATGCCTCAATAAACTCTTCAATATCGCCGCCAATGACGGCATCTAAATTGTAGGAAGTAAGCCCGATTCTATGATCTGTAACCCTTCCCTGTGGCCAGTTGTAGGTTCTTATTTTTGCACTTCTGTCGCCTGTACTTACCAATGTTTTTCTTTGTCTAGAAATTTCATCTTCGTGCTTGCGTACTTGTTCTTCATATAATTTGGTACGCAACATTGTCATCGCTTTTTCTCTATTACCCAACTGACTTCTTTCTGTTTGACAAACAACAACAACACCAGTGGGAATATGGGTTAAAAAAACTTTTGTTTCAACCTTATTTACATTTTGTCCGCCCGCCCCACCACTTCTTGCAGTTTCCATTTTTACATCACTTTCTTTCAATTCAAAATCTATTTCTTCTGCTTCGGGCATTACAGCAACTGTTGCTGCCGATGTATGAACACGACCCTGGGTTTCGGTATTGGGAACTCGTTGTACCCGATGCACACCACTTTCAAACTTTAAAGTGCCATATACATCTTCGCCGGTCACTTCTAAAATTACTTCTTTGTATCCGCCTACTGTTCCCTCGCTTTCACTTACTACTGCTGTTTTCCAGCCTTTTTTACCGCAATAACGTAAATACATACCCAATAGGTCTCCAGCAAATAAACTTGCTTCATCTCCGCCTGTTCCTGCCCTGATTTCTAAAATAGCATTTTTATCATCTTGTGGATCTTTGGGAATTAATAACTTAGTTAGTTCTTTTTCCAGACTCTCTTTTTTAGCTTCCAAATCGGGCAATTCCATTTTTGCCAGTTCTTTCATATCCTCGTCATTTCCATTCAAACTTTCTTTGGCAAAATCATAGTCACCTAGTATACGCATGTATTGTAAATAGGGTTGTACAATTTTTTCTAAAGACCGATATTCTTTGCTGTATAATCCAAATTCTTTTTGGTTATTGATGATTTCCGGATTGGTTAATGCCACACCCACTTGATCAAATCTCGCCTTGATAGCTTCTAACTTATCTAACATAAATACAATTTTATCACAACTGCAAAAGTAACGGATTGCGAGGAATGAATGATAGATTGTAAGCGCAACTGGCTGTAACTGCTGATTGAAGCAAATCAATCAATTAAAAAGATTAACTCAATATTGTTTGTTACATTTGTATAAATACTGTTGGAAAACAGCAAAATCAATACCATGAGTAAAAAAGGATTTGAAAAGTTCATTAACAAAGAACCTAAGGCATCTGCCAAAAGAGAAGGATTTCGTCAGGAAAAAAGAAGAGCCAAAGCCGATGCAAGAGCCGCGGGCGAAGAAGCAAGGAGAAAAAAATTAGATAAAAAAAGAGGCATCGTTACAGAAGAACCAAAAGAAAAAACTTTCGGAAGACCATCAAAGTTTAAGAAAGATGATCGCAAAAGTATTGCACCTACAAGCCGCAAGAAATCAGAATTTTCAACTGCAAAAGAAAGTACTGCTGCTTCAAAAATAAGTGTTACAAAAAATACGGAAATTACTCTGGGCACTGCTGCAAGTCACTTAACAAAGCAGCTTTCAGAGCAAATGCCTTTGAATAAATTTATTGCGCATTGTGGAGTTTGTGGCAGAAGAGAAGCTGCCGAGCTAGTAAAAAAAGGCGTAGTACTTGTAAATGGCGATAAAATATTTGAACCGAGTTTTAGAGTAACGGGCAATGAAGACATTAAGGTAAAAGACAAAAAAATATTTCTTCAAAAAAATCTAGTGTATATTTTATTGAATAAACCCAAAGATTTTATTACTACCTCTAAAGATCCGGAAGGAAGAAAAACAGTGTTGGATTTAATTAAAGGTGCTACAGCCGAAAGAGTATATCCCGTTGGAAGATTAGACAGAAATACTACAGGTGTTTTGCTGCTTACCAATGATGGTGAACTGGCCCAAAAATTAACACACCCCTCTTACGAAATCAAAAAAATATACGAAGTAAAATTAGATAAACCGGTAACCAAAAAAGATTTGGAAACGATTGTTACAGGTTTGGAATTAGAAGATGGTTTTATTAAAGCTGATAACGTTGCTTACTCCGATGGAAAAGACAAATCTGTTGTGGGCATTGAGATACACAGCGGCAGAAACAGAATTGTAAGAAGGATATTTGAGCATTTGGGTTACGATGTAGTTGGATTGGATAGGGTTATGTTTGCTAACCTAACCAAAAAAAATGTAGAACGCAGCAGATGGAGAATGTTGCATGAAAAAGAAGTACGCCTTTTAAAATACATGAACCAAAGTTTTGTAAAAAAACCCAAAGAAACTACTGCTAAAAAAGTAGAATTATCATCCAAAGCAAAAAGCACAGCCAAACAATTTCATAAAGATAAATAAGTATTGCAACCGCAATTTTTCTTACTCCCATGAAGCTAGAAATAATTTTTGAAAATGATTTTTTTGTTGCCATTAATAAACCAAGTGGCTTATTAAGTGTGCCCGACAGAATGCAAAGTGAAGAATCACTGAAAGATATTTTATTGCAGCGTTATGGAAATATTTATACGGTTCACCGATTGGATAAAGGCACAAGTGGTGTAATCATTTTTGCAAAAGATGATGTAACACACAAACAACTTTCCTTATTATTTGAAGGAAGAGAAATTGAAAAATATTACATGGGAATGGTGAATGGAATTTTAATGAATCCCAGTGGTAGCATTGATGCGCCAATTATGATGCACCCTGCAGATAATGGTAGTATGGTGATTAGCCCAAAAGGGAAAGCTTCATTAACAGACTATGAACTGATTGAAAATTTTAAATATTTTTCTTGGGTAAAATTCAGAATTCATACCGGACGTACACACCAAATTCGCATACACATGAAACACATTGGTCATCCTATTGTTTGCGATGATGTATATGGTGATGGAAAACCAATTTTACTTTCGTCTATCAAAAAGAAATTTAACCTCTCAAAAAAAGAAGAGGAAGAAAGACCAATATTAGGAAGACTTGCTTTACACTCCTGGAAATTAAAGTTTGAATTTAACGGAGAAACTATTGAGCTGGAAGCTTTACCACCAAAGGATTTGAGGGCTACGTTGCAACAATTGAAAAAAAATATGTAAGTTCAAATCTGGCAAAAATTTTTCATAAATTTAATCGAAATCCGAGCTACATTTCGTAGTCATATTGAATTACTGTACCAATGTAAAACTATATTTGCAGTAGTTTATGAACCTGAGCGAGCTGTTAGATAAGTACAAAAACAACCCCCGCATTTTTCAACTGGCGGATAGGCTTCTTTTTGCCGATAATCAAAAAATATTTCTAAAAAATTTACAGGGAAGCACCGCAGAGTTTATTGTGAGTAGTATTTTTTCTCACGAAAAAACAGAAAGCCTCAATCATATAATTGTATTGAATGATGCGGAAGAAGCTGCATACTTTCACAATACGATTGAAAATTTAACCAACGCATTAGACCTTTTTTATTTCCCGTCGTCTTTTAAAAACAGGAAAAATTTTCGCTTGCTCAATACTTCTCATGTAATGTTGAGAACCGAAATGCTGACAAGACTTTCCAATGGTGGAAATAAAAAAATCATCATTACTTATCCCGAAGCATTATTTGAAAAAGTGGTATTGCCATCGGCATTAAGCAGCAATATCATCAGCATCAAAGCCAATGACAGCATTAGCTTGGACGGATTGATGGAACTCTTTGTAATGTATGGTTTTGAAAGAACAGATTTTGTGTACGAGCCCGGACAATTTGCTTTGCGTGGCGGAATTTTAGATATTTATTCGTTTGGAAATGAAAAGCCTTATCGTATTGAATTGTTTGGAAATGAAGTAGATTCCATTAGAATTTTTGATCCGGAAACACAGCTGAGTGAAAGAAAATTATTGCAGATAAATATTATTCCAAATGTAGAAACACAATTTGACAGTGGCGAGAAAGTAACGCTGATGGAATTTCTTCCGGACAACACTATTGTCTGGCTGAAAGACTGGGATGTAATTAAAGAAAAAATAGAAGTTCAAGAAGAAGACTTAGGATTGTTTCTAAGAAGAATGGAAGAAGGAAAGGAGAAAGGTACAGATGATGAAGACGAGGATGAATCTAAAATTTTAAAAGAAGTTAAGCTGGAAGATTTTGTTCCGGCAGCTACTATTGAAAGACAAATACAACAAAAACACATTGTTGAATTTGGCTACAGACCTTTCTTCGCTGATGCTGAAAATGCATTGAATAAAAATATTACAGCCAAAGCCAACATTACAAGTTTTGAATTTGCTACTAAAAGTCAGCCTTCATTTAACAGGCAATTTGATTTGCTGATTAAAGATTTAAAGGAGCAGGAAGATGCTGGATATCAGGTATTCATTTTTGCAGAACAAGTAAAACAATTAGAAAGGCTTCATTCTATTTTTAAAGACTTAAATACAGAAATAAATTTTGTTCCTGTTGGCACATCTATTCATTCCGGATTTATTGATGAAGACATCAAAGTTGTTTGTTATACGGACCATCAAATATTTCAGCGTTACCACAAATACCGTGTTAAACAAGCGTTTAATAAAAACAAAGCCCTTACGCTGAAAACCTTACGGGACTTGCAACCCGGCGATTTTGTAACACACATCGATCACGGTGTTGGTCGTTACAGCGGATTACAAAAATTGGAAGTCAACGGCAAATTACAGGAAGCCGTAAGAATCATTTATAAAGACAGTGATATTTTATATGTCAACATCAATTCACTGCACAAAATTTCTAAATACACCGGCAAAGAAGGCACTGTTCCTAAAATAAATAAACTGGGTAGTGATGTATGGAATAAGCTGAAAGAAAAAACTAAAATCAAGGTTAAAGAAATTGCTTTTGACCTTATCAAATTATATGCGCAACGTAAGGCACAGGAAGGCTTTGCACATAGCCCCGATAATTATTTACAAACAGAATTAGAAGCAAGTTTTATATATGAAGACACGCCCGATCAGGCAAAAGCAGTAGAGGATGTAAAGAGAGATATGGAAGCACCTTCGCCAATGGACAGACTTGTTTGCGGTGATGTTGGTTTCGGCAAAACAGAAGTTGCCATCAGAGCTGCTTTTAAAACAGTTGTTGATGGAAAACAAGCAGTAATTTTAGTGCCTACCACCATTCTTGCGTATCAACATTTTCAAACGTTGAAAGAACGATTCAAAGATTTTCCGGTTACGGTAGATTACATCAATCGTTTCAAATCATCCAAAGAAAAAAAAGAAACTTTACAAAAATTAGCAGAAGGTAAAATTGATATCATCGTTGGTACACACGGGCTTTTGGGTAAAGATGCCAAGTTTAAAGATTTGGGTTTGATGATTATTGATGAAGAACAAAAATTTGGCGTAGCCCATAAAGAAAAACTGAAATTATTAAAAACAAATGTTGACAGCTTAACGCTTACTGCAACACCAATTCCACGTACACTGCATTTTAGTTTAATGGGTGCAAGAGATTTAAGTATCATCAATACGCCACCGCCTAACAGGCAACCGATACAAACTGAAGTGCATGTGTTTAATACCGATTTTATAAGAGATGCGATTTACTTTGAAACAGAACGAGGCGGACAGGTTTTCTTTATTCACAACCGAGTAAATGGGTTAAGTGAAATGGCCAGTTTAATTCAAGCGCAATGCCCTGATTTAAGCATTTCGTATGCACATGGGCAAATGGATGGCGATCAGTTGGAAGAAAGAATTTTAGATTTTATCGATAAAAAATATGATGTGTTGGTTTGTACCAATATTGTTGAAAGCGGTGTAGATATTTCTAATGTAAATACCATTATCATCAACAACGCACATCATTTTGGATTGAGTGATTTGCATCAATTAAGAGGTCGTGTTGGGCGAAGCAATAAAAAAGCATTTTGTTATTTATTAGCGCCGCCAATGGCTACATTACCAACGGACAGCAGAAAAAGATTACAAACTTTAGAACAGTTCAGCGACTTAGGTAGCGGCTTTCAAATTGCGATGCGGGACTTAGATATAAGAGGCGCCGGAAATTTGTTGGGAGGTGAACAAAGTGGCTTCATGGCTGAGATTGGATTTGAAATGTATCAGAAAATTTTAGAAGAAGCTGTAAGAGAATTAAAACGTACCTCTTTTAAAGAATTGTTCAAAGATGAAATAAGCAAACAAGATGATTTTGTGAGTGACTGTACGATTGATACCGATCTGGAAATTTTAATTCCTGATAGTTATGTAGAAAGTATTACAGAAAGATTATCACTTTATACCCGATTGGATAATTGTGCAACAGAAGAAGACCTGCAAACTTTTCATGTTGAAATGATAGACAGATTTGGACCAATACCAAATGAAGTAGAAGATTTGTTTACAACAGTTAGGTGCCGTTGGCTTGGCGTGGAATTAGGTTTTGAAAAAATGAGTTTGAAAGAGCAAACCATGCGATGCTATTTTGTAAATAAAAATGATAGTCCGTATTTTGAAAGTGATACCTTCAAAAATATATTGGAGTACTTGCAAAGAGGAACGAACAAAGCAAAATTGAAACAAGTTGCCAAAAACTTTTTATTGGTAGTAGATGATATTAAAACGATGAAAGAGATGGAACGCTTTTTGGGTTTCATGCATAAAGCTGTTCGATAACAGTAAACACTTCTGTACAACTATCTATGCCTAATCAATCATTGTTGCCACTTGCTTTATAAAACGCACCTCGTTATGCTTTGGATGTTTCCAATAATGACCAAGCCTTAATACAACTATGTTTTTACGAGGATCTATATAAATAAACTGTCCAAGAATACCTTCTGCATAGTAGGGTATTTGCTTACAGGCTACACCGAAATAATTTTTGCCATCTTTAGCTGTATATACAAACTGCTTAGCTCCGTCATTTGCTGATGCAAACTGTACAGCTTTTAGTGAATCTGTAAAATATTCTGAAGTATTACTAGCCCACCATTGGTTTTTATAGCCATCATATTTACGTAGAGTATCACCATGAACTATCGATTCAATCCAATTGGTGCTAATAATTTGTTGCCCATTCCATTTGCCCTTATGTAACATGAAGCTACCTAGTTTAGCAAAATCTTTTGTGGTAGCATTAATGCAACAAAATGCTCTGACCACTTTATGTTTCTTGCTATCTGTATTCCAGATAGCTGTTGTTTCCATGCCCAGAGGATACCATAACTTTTCTAGAATATACTCTTGAATTTTTATACCCGTGGCTTTCTCTACAATCAATGCAAGCAATTGAGTATTCACACTTTTATAATCAAACTTACCAGGTGTAGTTTCAATTTTCAGGTGCTTTAACTTGCCCATCATATTTTTAGTAAAACCAAGTTTAAGTACATCGGAAAAAGGATTACTGTATTCCTCCATGCTTTTTATGCCACTTCGCATATCCAGTAAGTGTTGAATGGTAATATCAGCAAAACGTTGATCATTCTTTAGTAGAAAAGGAATGTAATTTGTAATTGGCTCATGTAGATTTTTTATTTTTCCTTCTTCCAAAGCAATTCCTACCAACGTAGAAACAAAAGATTTTGCAACTGAGAAAGAAGGTATTAATGTGGCTTTATCTAAACCATCAAAATACTTCTCATACAGGATGCTATCATTTTTAATAACGAGAAATGAGTAGCTGTAAGTATTGAGTAAGTTTGTATCTAAAAAAGCAGTTAGCTTTTCATTGGGCTTATTGGCATAAGGATAGAAGTAAGGTTTTGGGCTTCTGTATAAAGTATCACTTGAAAATTTATGCAGTTCTTTTAACTCAAACTTTCTATGTCTATAGGCACGTGTAATGTAACAAGAAGAAAAGCTGATTAATAACAATACGGCAACAACAAACTTTTTCATGTAAGCAAAATAATACTTTGTTTACTAAGTATTCACTTGTATTAATATATTTTTGTACAAACATGAATAAACTTTATTTAATTCACAAAGCTGTTCGCCCAGAAAACATTAAAACTGCTAAAACAAATTCATAAAGAAAGTACAGGACAAAAAAAATCCTGCTGAAAAATATCAGCAGGATTTTTTTGTTGAATGTTTTTATTAGAAGCCTTTTTTAGCAACGCCATCAGCAATTGCTTGTAACGCTTTAGCTTCACTCATAATAGCAGCCATCTTGTTGCCCTTGCCATCATTACCTGCAGCCATATAACCACCTTTAGCAGTTTTAGTAACTACAGCATCATGCATTGGTACATTTTTTTCTTTTGTTTTAAGGCAATATGCTTTGATCATTTTACTTGTGTCCATAACTTTTAAAATTGTTTTTAGGTTAGAAAATAAGTTTTTGGTTAATAAGTAAGGCACAAGCTACGAAAATTTAGTGAAATAGGAAAAACTTTTAAAATGAAGTTTTCACCGTTACAAAATATTTTTGTTTTTGCTACCTTTTTACGCTTTTTATTTTGAATTTTTGGTTAATCAAATTGCTTTAAACATCAATCTTAGCATACTTCGCATGGGTTTCAATAAACTCTCTTCTTGGTGCAACATCGTCGCCCATTAACATACTAAATACACGGTCGGCTTCTGCTGCACTTTCAATTGTTACACGTTTCAATACCCTTCTCGAAGGATCCATTGTTGTTTCCCAAAGTTGCTCGGCATTCATTTCACCCAAACCTTTGTATCGTTGTGTAGTAACACTGTCTTCTTTACCCTGACCAAGTTTTGTAATAAGTGCTTTTCTTTGATCTTCATTGTATGCATACTCGGCTTCCTTGCCTTTCTTAATTAAATACAAAGGTGGTTGCGCCAAATACACATATCCTTGCTGCACCATTTCTTTCATGTACCTGAATATGAATGTAAGAATCAATGTAGCAATGTGGCTTCCATCCACATCGGCATCGGTCATGATAATGAGTTTATGATACCTGAGTTTAGATAAATTCAAAGCCTTAGGATCTTCGGGTGTTCCTACCGTAACACCTAATGCAGTGTACATATTTCTGATTTCCTCATTCTCATAAATCTTATGTTCCATTGCTTTTTCAACGTTCAAAATTTTACCACGCAATGGCAAAATAGCTTGGTAGCTTCTGTCTCTTCCTTGCTTTGCCGTACCGCCTGCACTATCTCCTTCTACCAAATACAACTCACATTTTTCTGCATCTCTTTCACTACAATCTGCTAATTTACCCGGCAATCCTCCACCGCTTAATACAGTTTTACGCTGTACCAATTCTCTTGCTTTTTTAGCAGCTACCCTTGCTTGTGCAGCCAATATAATTTTATTGATTACATTTTTACTTTCTTTCGGATTTTCTTCTAAGTAAGCTTGCAAAGCCTTTCCCACCGTGGTTTGTACTGTTCCGGCAACATCACTGTTACCTAATTTGGTTTTCGTTTGTCCTTCAAACTGCGGCTCAGGA
The DNA here is from genome assembly GCA_947456805.1 of Chitinophagaceae bacterium. Taxonomy (GTDB): domain Bacteria; phylum Bacteroidota; class Bacteroidia; order Chitinophagales; family Chitinophagaceae; genus UBA1930. Next base: position 13,773 of record CANGTN010000041.1, read on the forward strand.
ACTTTTACAGAAATGATTGCACTCAATCCTTCTCTGAAATCATCTCCTTCTACTTCAACTTTTGCTTTTTCAAACAACCCTTCTTTATCGCCATAACTTTTAAATACCCTTGTTAATGCTTGTCTGAAACCCGTAACATGCGTACCACCTTCAATTGTGTTGATGTTATTTACGTAACTGAAAATATGCTCTTTAAAATCATCGTTATACGTCATTGCAACTTCAACAGCTACATTGCTTACTTCATCCAATCCTTCAAAGTATAAAGTCTTGCCAATTAGCGGAGTTCTGTTGCTTGCTTTGTCGAGCATTTCTACAAACTCAACAATACCACCTTCGCTGTAAAAGTTTTTGGTGTAGGTTGTGCCGTCTTCATTTTTCTCTCTTAAATCGTTGAGGGTAATATTTATTTTACGATTTAAAAAAGCCAATTCACGTAATCTTCCTTCTAAAATATCTTTGTTGTAAACCGACACCTGAAAAATAGTTGCATCTGGCCAAAAATGAACTCTTGTACCGGTAATTTCACTTGTACCCACTTCTCTTACAGCATATTGAGGCACTCCAATTTTATACTCCTGTTCAAATATTTTTCCTTCACGTTGTACTGTTACCAAAAGCTTGGTGCTTAAGGCATTTACGCAACTCACACCCACTCCGTGTAAACCTCCGGAAACTTTATAAGAACCTTTGTCGAACTTACCACCTGCGTGTAATACTGTCATTACAACCTCCAATGCACTTCTTTTTTCTTTGGTATGCATGGCAGTAGGAATACCACGACCATCATCCTGAACGCTAATACTGTTGTCCTCGTGTATGTTTACGGTAATGTTTTTGCAATATCCCGCCAATGCTTCGTCAATAGAGTTATCAACTACTTCATATACCAAGTGATGAAGACCTTTTACACCAATGTCGCCAATGTACATGGCTGGTCTTTTTCTTACAGCTTCGAGACCTTCTAGAACCTGAATACTGTCTGCGCCATAATTCTTATTTTGTGTGTCGTTACTTATTTGTTGTTCGTCGCTCATAATACTTGCTACGCTTGATTTTGAATGAATTTATTAGTATTAGCGAAAATACGGAAAATCACGCGTTTTTCAATAAGTAAGACGAACTGTTTTCTAACAAAAAAATGACAAAATGGGGACAACCTTTTGCAATTAAATTTCATAGGATATTGTAATACAAGATTAATGTCTTTAGCTTTGGTGAACAGATATGGATAAACAAATAAATTTTGGAAAAATAGTAGCAACCTTTAGCACACAAGGAGAAGTAATACTAACCCATGCGTTTGGCAAGAAAATTGATTTAAGGTCAGTAACTGCACTGTTTATAGAGATTACAAAGGGCAACCCAATTCCTTATTTTGTAACAGGAAGCAAAACAAAAAGTGCACAAGAAGTTTTTGTAGCATTGGAGGGTGTTAATAGCAAAGAAGCAGCACATCGCTTAATTGGCAAACAAGCCTGGTTGGCTGAAGATGATTTTAGAAAATTGGCAGGAAAGCAATCAGCCATTGCTCTATTGGGTTACAGCATTATTGATAATGGCGTTGTTATTGGTGTGGTTGAAGAAGTAATTGAACAACCACATCAGGTTTTATTAACCATTCAGTACAAGGGCAACGAAGCTTATATTCCATTGCATGAAGCAACTTTAAAAAGTATCAATCATACAAAAAAAGAAGTGTATGTAACATTACCGGATGGCTTATTGGAAATTTATGAATAATCGGTTGGTTTGAATGTGTCATTAGTTACAAAATAAAAAGGCGTCAATTATGATGCCTTTTTATTTTAATGTTTCCTGCTTTTTTACTTTACAAACTGTTGTGTGTATTGTTCTTTTTTATCTCCCAAAATCCTTGCAACATAAGACCCTGAAGGTAATTGACGCAGCGGAATTGTTTGGTTATTATAGGAAAATTTATTGCTGAGTAATTGTCTCCCCTGCATATCATAAATATTTACTTGTATATTTTTAATACCTGTTAAATTTCCTGCTTTGATAAATAAATTATAGGCATTTGCAGCAACAGAAGTTATAAAACCTTTTGTATTTACTGTTGGGTTAATTGCAGTAGCAATACTTGGCAATGTTGTAGTAAACAAACCTCTTCCGTGTGTAGCAACAGCAAGTGTTCTATCACTTGCTCTGTATTTCAGCATATAACATGAAACATTTGCCATTCCTGTATTTTGAGGAGTCCATGTTGTGGCAATACCATTTGAGGTACTTGTACACCATACCCCCGTTTCGGTTGCCAATATGATTCCACCAACGGTTGTAGCACTTGTTAACAATGCATTTGAAGGTGCAAAAATGCCCCAGCGTACGGGCATATCAGGTAAATTTCCTTCAATGTTCGCCCAGTTATTTCCACCATCAATGCTTTCTAAAACACTATTTGCTCCATAGTTGCTTACAGTTGCCAACAAGTGATTGGGATTCCCATTTTCTACATCAATACTAGTCACATAACAGCCACTTGTGAAACCGGCCGGAGTAATTTTTGTAATTACGGATGGAGATGTTGTATTGGCATTATCAACCTTAATAAATATTGGTATGGAAGAATTGCTTCCCACCATCCAAACTGTACCCCCACTTGGCACATTTGGATCAACTTTAAATGCAGTAACTTGTTTCCCGGCTAAATCTGTAAGAGATACTACTTGATATAATGGAGCGCCGGAACCACTTAACCCTGTTACGAGTCCATATGTATTGGAAGCTGCAGAAGTATACATAACATCTAATGCATCATCATATTCGGTTGGATTAATGAAGAAGCCTGTTGAGGTTGCACCTGGAACACTACTAAATGTTGTACCGCCATTACGTGAGTAGGAATAGTTATTGTTGGTTACAGCAACTACTTGTATTTGACCATCAGTTTGGTCTATATGGCAAAAAGCACCATCACCACCTCTGACATTCGTTGTGGTATTAATTCCCGGTTGTGTGAATTTTTGGGTGCCATTATCTTGCGCTCCAGCTAAAAAATAGTTGGTTTGTGTCGGATGAATATCACATGCATAATATTGGGTAACATTATAATTATTAAATTTATTAGTCCAACTTGTACCCCCATCTGGTGAATAATGAATACCGCCGTCTGTAGTTGCAA
>CANGTN010000042.1 GCA_947456805.1 Chitinophagaceae bacterium
GCATTTTTTTAAATATGATAATCTTTCCACTAGCTATTTTTTTTGTTGGTATAAAGCTAATTTTTATTAATGTAGATAACAAAATATTTTTCTGTAATAAGTAAGAATGAATTGGAAATCAACTTTAGTAAAAGGGTTATACTATTAACAATTCTTACTAAAAAACAATCATGCCTTAATAGGCTTATCAAATCGCTGACACAGATTGCTCCTGAACTTATTATGAAAAGCAACAACTACAATATTTAGTCTTCCCTGATGGTATGATGTATGATAAGGTAAACAACAGAGTTCTAACTTCCAGAATCAATACCATCTTCCATGAAATATCAATACATTCAAGGGTTTTAGCCGAAAAACAAAAAGACAATCTCTTGCAAGATTGTCTTTTTGGAAGTAATGTCGGGTGGACTGGATTCGAACCAGCGACCCCTTGCACCCCATGCAAGTACGCTACCGGGCTGCGCCACCACCCGTTTTTGTAAAAACCTTCTAAATAAATAGGGCTACAAATATAATAGCTAATAGAAATTTTAAAACTATATTGCACAAAATTTTCAACCTGTACATGAATATTGTATTAAAGAAGATTACAATCTCCGACTCTAAAAGTCCATTCAATGGCTTGGTAAAAGATGTTTTAATATCAAATGGTAGTATAACAAAAATTGATGACAACATTACTATTGAAGCCGATAAAATAGTTTCAGGCGAAAACCTATTTTTATCTCCAGGTTGGGTAGATATTTTTTCAAATTTTTGTGATCCGGGATATGAATTTAAAGAAACACTCAAATCAGGTACTGCAACTGCATTAGCCGGAGGATATACTAGTGTGTTCACTTTGCCGAACACAAACCCTGTAATTGCTACAAAATCGCAAGTTGAATATATTGTAAATGCCAACCAACATTTACCAGTCAATATTTTCCCATTGGGTGCCATCACAAAAAATATTGAAGGCAAAGAACTTGCAGAAATGTACGATATGCAAAACAGCGGAGCAATTGCTTTTACAGATGGTTTGAAACCTGTTCAAAATGCTGAACTTGTCTTAAAAGCCTTACAATACATCAAAGCAACAAACACCACATTAATACAAATGCCTATTGATGCAACTATTGGCAAACATGGTTTAATCAATGAAGGAATCCATTCTACACAAATAGGATTGCAAGGCATCCCTGCTATTGGCGAACATTTAATGATTCAAAGAGATATTGAGCTACTTAGATATACCAACAGCAAATTGCATATAACCGGCATCAGTACTGCAAAAAGTATTGAAATGATTCAACAAGCAAAAGCTGAAGGATTGAACATCACTTGCAGCGTAACTCCTTATCATTTGTTCTTTTGTGAAGACGATATATTAAATTATAATACCAATTTGAAAGTAAATCCGCCTTTAAGAACTCATGCAGATATGATGGCTTTGAGAAATGCTGTTACAGATGGAACCATTGACTGTATTGCTTCTCATCATGCTCCACAAGATTGGGACAATAAAATTTGCGAGTTTCAAAATGCTTCATTTGGTATGATCGGTTTACAAACAACTTATGTAGCTGTACAAACAATTTTGCCCGAATTAAGCAATGAAAGATTAATCCAATTATTCAGCAGGAATGCTCGTAATATTTTTAATTTGCCTGTTGTAACTATTCAAGAGGGTACAATTGCAGAATTGACTTTATTTAGCAGAAAAGGAAACTCTACATTAACAGAATCAAATAATCTGAGTAAATCATTTAATACACCTTTCGCCAATAATGAATTAAAAGGCAAAATTATCGGTACAATTAATAAAGGAATATTATCTTTAAATAAAACAAATTTATAATTATGAATCAAACCCCCACAACTCCAGCAATAAAAGGAATTATCATCTCATTAATTTTGATTATTATGGGATTGATTACACATTTCGCAGGATTAGATCTAAACAAAACAATGGGTTCAATCCAGTATGCAATGTTAGGAGCAGGTTTAATTTGGGCTTGTATCAGCTATTCCAAACAGTCTAATGGAAATGTAACTTTTGGAAACACCTTTGCACACGGCTTTAAGACAACTGCAGCAATAACCGCAATATTTGCATTATACACTTACATTTCTTTAAAATTTATAATGCCAGAAACAATTGATTTAGCTCTTGAGGCAGCAAAAAAAGGAATGGTAGAAAAGAATATGCCTGCTAGTCAGATTGAACAAGGAATGTCAATGACAAGAAAATTTTTTATCCCTTTTGCAATCGGTGGTGTAATTGTAGCCTATTTAATTATGGGATTATTTTTCTCAGCCGTAGGCGCATTAATTGCAAAAAAGAATCCAAATCCTAACCCTTTAGAGCAGTAATTTCATGAACCTCTCTATAATCATACCACTATACAACGAAGAAGAATCACTACCTGAATTAAGTGATTGGATTACTGATGTAGTTTCGCAGCATCAATTTACTTATGAAGTAATTATGATTGATGATGGCAGTAATGATAACAGCTGGCAAGTAATTGAACAAATTGCCAACAAAAATTCAAATTTCAAAGGCATCAAATTTCAACGCAATTACGGCAAGAGTGCTGCATTAAATGAAGGCTTTAAAGCTGCTGTTGGTGATGTTGTAATTACGATGGATGCTGATATGCAGGATAGCCCTGATGAAATTCCCGAGTTGTTCAAAATGATTACTGTAGATGGTTTTGATATGGTAAGCGGATGGAAACAAAAAAGACATGACCCAATTACTAAAACATTACCTACCAAATTATTCAATGCAGCCACCAGAAAAAGCAGTGGAATAAAACTGCACGATTTTAATTGCGGTTTGAAAGCATATAAAAACAGGGTTATAAAAAGTATTGAGGTTTATGGCGAAATGCATCGTTACATTCCGGTACTTGCAAAATGGGCTGGCTTCAAAAAAATTGGAGAAAAAGTGGTGGTACATCGGGCAAGAAAATATGGTGTAACAAAGTTTGGCTGGGAACGGTTCATCAATGGATTTTTAGATTTAGCAACCATCACTTTTGTAAGTAAATTCAGCAAAAGACCCATGCACTTTTTTGGTTTATATGGTACGCTTTGTTTCTTAGTTGGTTTTTTAATTAGTTTGTATTTGGTGATTGGTAAATTGGTATATCCCGAATTTGCTATTACCAATCGACCTTCGTTTTATATGGCGCTAACCATTATGGTTATTGGAATGCAGCTTTTTTTAGCCGGATTCATTGCGGAATTAGTTGGCAGAAATGCACCCGAAAGAAACAACTATTTAATTGAAAAGAAATTAGGAGTGTAATAGATTATAATTCTCAATTTTTATATTTTGTATTTTACAAACAATATAAAAACTATTTACTATACCTCTTAATATTTGTTTTTAATAGAATTTGTGTCTTTTCATATTTCTAAAATTCCAAATGAAAGTCCGGAAACTATGAATGAAACATTACAAAATATCAGTTTTGATGAAAATGAAATAAAAACAATGCTTGCTCATTTAAAAGATTAAGTCCATGAAGTTGCAGGTAAGTATATTGTTTTTATGCATCTCCATTTTAAATGTACATGCACAAATTTCAATTCAAGAAATTTCAAATAACTGGCAATTCAGAAAAGAAAATGCAACCAATTGGTATCCTGCAAAAGTTCCAGGAACTGTCCATACCGATTTACTACAAAACAATTTAATTCCCGATCCATTTTACAGAGATAATGAAACCAAATTACAATGGATTAGCAGCATCGATTGGGAATACCAAACTTATTTCAATGTTTCAAAAAATATATTTCAAAACAAAACCATCAACTTAGTATTTGAAGGATTGGATACCTACGCAGAAGTTTTTTTGAATGGAAAAATTATTTTGCATTCCAACAATATGTTCAGGACATGGAGGATTGATGTTAAAAAATTAATTCGAAATAAAGACAACCATTTATCCATCAAATTTTTAAGTGCAGATAGAATTGCGGACTCATTGGCAAACATTGCTACCATAAAATATCCTAGTGAAAACAATAGAAATTTTATACGAAAAGCACAATATCATTTTGGCTGGGATTTTGCGCCAAAGCTAACCACATGCGGCATTTGGAGGAATATAAAATTAGAAAGCGGTGAAAATTTCATTACGAAAAAAAACATTACACCTTCCTGGAATATTGAACTGAAACAAACACCTGATTCAATTGGTCAGTCATTTTATTTTACCGAAAAAGGAAAACCAATTTTTATTAAAGGTGCCAATTGGGTTCCGGCAGATGTTTTCTTGCCAAGGATTTCCAAAGAAAAATACCGCAATTTATTGGTAGCTGCAAAACAAGCAGGCATTAACCTTTTACGTGTTTGGGGTGGCGGTATTTATGAAGCAGATTCATTTTATGATTTGTGTGATAGTTTGCATTTGATGGTTTGGCAAGATTTCATGTTTGCAGGTGCAATGTATCCGGCAGATAAAGCTTCTTTAGAAAATATCAAACAAGAAGCTATTGATAATATCAAACGGTTGAACCATCATCCTTGCATTATACTATGGTGTGGCAATAATGAAATTGATGAAGCTTGGAATAATTGGGGTTGGCAAAAACAATTCAACCTCTCCAATCAAGACGCAGCAACGCTTTGGAAAGAATACCAACAAATATTTCAGGAACTTTTACCTCAACTGGTACAAACTTATTCCGGCAAACCATACATCCCATCCACGCCATTATATGGTTGGGGAAAATCGAAAAGCATGACACATGGCGACAGCCATTATTGGGGTGTTTGGTGGGGATTGGAACCCATTGAAAAATACAAAGAAAAAGTGCCAAGGTTTATGAGCGAATATGGAATGCAATCCCTGCCAAATCTTACTTCCATTAAAAATTTTTCTTTACCAAACGACAGAGACACTGCTTCTGTCATAATGAAGTTGCACCAAAAACATACAACAGGTTATCAAAACTTAGCAGCTTATCTTTTACAAAATAATCTTCATCCTGCAACATTCAATGAATATATTGAAGCCACACAAGTATTGCAAACAAAGGCTTTGGCAACTGCAATCACTGCGCATATATCTGCTCAACCTTTTTGTATGGGTTCAATTTTATGGCAATGGAATGATTGTTGGCCCGGTGTAACATGGAGTGTGATTGATTATTATGGCAATAAAAAGAAAGTTTATTATACCATTCAAAAATTATTTACTGCCAAGCAGAAAGGAAAATCAATTATCAAAAAATAACTGTTAAAAAAGTAACTATTATTTTCATTCAACCAATTATTAGTAGCATTGTTATACTTTGTGTTCAATTATAAAAGTCTACATAATGAAAATGCAAAAAATACTTTTAATGAATGTGCTAATTGTACTTTCATTTATTTCTTGTGCACAACAACATCCCACAAAAAAAATTAAACCAATGACTGATACAAACAACAACATTAAAACAGATACTGCAGATTTTGGAGAAGGTTGCTTTTGGTGTACAGAAGCTTTTTTTCAAAGATTGAATGGCGTTATTTCCGTTAGAAGTGGCTATGCTGGAGGACATATAGAAAATCCAACTTACGAAGAAGTATGTGATAAAACAACCGGACATGCCGAAATTGCCCGTATTATTTTTGACCCAAGCATCATTTCTTACGATGAGTTATTGGAAGTATTTTGGAAAACACACGACCCTACAACACTAAACCAACAAGGTGCCGATAAAGGTCCGCAATACCGAAGTGTTATTTTTTACCACAACAACGAACAAAAAGAAAAAGCAGAAAAATACAAAGTCGCTTTAGATAAAAGTGGTGCATGGGATAAGCCAATTGTTACAGCAATTGAACCTTTTAAAAATTATTATCCTGCAGAAAATTACCATCAAAATTATTACAACGACAACCAAAACCAAGGCTATTGCAGGTTTGTAATTCAACCAAAAATTGAAAAGTTTGAAAAAGTGTTTAAAGCAAAATTGAAAAAAAATTAATCCCAAGCAATCAATATTTTTGAGCAATTAATTAAGAATATTGCTTAACTAAACTGCAGATTATATATGATACATCCGTTGCGTCGCACACTTGTACGTTCTGTATTGCTATTCAGCTTTTTTTGCACAGCAACTAAAAGTTTTGCTCAATTATTACAACAAAAAAATACATACACTTTAGCAGATACATTAAGAGGCAGTTTAAATGAAAACAGAGACTGGTGGGATGTTTTGCGTTATGATATTACTGTGAAACCAAATTTTGAGAAAAAGGAAATAGAGGGTAAAGTGATTATTCAAGCTATTGCTACAAAAAGAGGGAACCAATTGCAAATAGATTTACAACAACCTTTAATTGTAGATAGTATCGTTCGTAAAGGAAATTATTTTATTAAAAATGGTACTACTCTAACATCCATTCATGAAACTTTTTCATTTAAACAAGAGGGTAATATTATCTTAATAATTCTCAATGATTTTAAATACTTAGGAGAAAGATTCGATTTTCATATCTTCTACCACGGAAAACCAATAGAAGCAAGAACGCCACCCTGGGACGGTGGCTGGATTTGGAAGAAAGATAAAAATGGCAATCCCTTTGTAAGTGTTGCTGTACAGGGGTTAGGAGCAAGTGCATGGTATCCTTGTAAAGATTACCAAGGCGATGAACCTGACAATGGAGCAAGTCTCACAATGATTGTTCCGGATACGTTGGTTGCTATTGCAAATGGAAAACTATCTAAACTATCAAATTTTTCTACTAATCTTCTATCCTACAAATGGGAAGTAACAAATCCTATCAACAATTATTGCATTGTTCCTTACATTGGCAAATATGTCAACTTCACCGATACATTAATGGGCGAAAAAGGAAAATTAGATATTAGTTATTGGGTACTGGATTACAATGTAAAAAAAGCAAAAGAACAATACAAACAAGTAAAACCAATGTTGCATGCTTTTGAATATTGGTTTGGTCCCTACCCTTTTTACGAAGACGGCTATAAATTAATTGACGCACCACATTTAGGTATGGAGCATCAAAGTGCAGTAGCTTATGGTAACCAATACAAGAACGGCTATTTGGGCATGGACAGAAGTGCAAGTGGTTGGGGTAAAAAATGGGATTTTATTATAGTTCATGAAAGCGGACACGAATGGTTTGCAAATAACATTACTACCAAAGATATTGCTGACATGTGGGTACATGAAGCATTTACAACTTATAGCGAAACTTTGTTTACAGAATATTATTATGGCATTCAAGCAGGAAATGAATACAACTTTGGGCAAAGAAGAAATATCAGAAATGACAAACCTATAATAGGTGCTTATGGTGTAAACAAAGAAGGCAGCGGAGATCAATACGATAAAGGCAGCAACATGATTCACAGCATACGTCATGCCATGAATGATGATAAAAAATTCAGAGGCATTTTACGTGGCTTAAATAAAACATTTTGGCATAAAACAGTTACTACAAAAGAGATTGAAGATTATATCTGCAAACAAGCTGGCTTTACTTTTCAGAAAGTATTTGATCAGTATTTACGAACAACACAAATACCAACATTAGCATATTATTTCTCTACCGATAACAACAAAATGTACTACAGATATATGGATTGTGTAGAAGGATTTAATTTACCAATTGTTTTTGCTATTGACAACAATAGCATAAAAATACAACCCAATATCAATTGGAATTTTATAAATGTAACTCCGGCTATACAAAATTTTATTGCTGCAAAAAATATAGAAAAGCTATATTACATCAAGACAAAAGAAGTAACCAATCCCTAAGTATTAAAGAAACATGAGTTCCATTCGTAAACAAGCTATCATATCAAGCATTGTAGTTTACATTGGATTTTTTATTGGTGCAATAAATACTTATTTATACATTAAGGAAGGGCATTTCTCGAGTGAAGAATTTGCACTGACGCGCATTTTTTTTGACATTGGTCAAAACTTTTACGTCTTCGCAAGTTTAGGTGTAATTCCAGTAATGATAAAATTTTATCCTTATTACAAAAGTAATTTACAGGATTCAAAAAATGATTTACTCACCTGGAGTTTGGTTGCTGCAACAATTGGATTTGGAATACTTCTACTATTTGGATTTTTATTGGAACCATTGGTTATTCAAAAATTTTCTGAGCGGTCAAAATTAATTGTTGATTATTACCATTTCATTTTTCCTTTCGTATTTGGCATGTTGTTTTTTGCAATATTGGAGGGTTATTGCTGGGCAATACACGAATCTGTTTTTTCTACTTTTTTAAAGGAAACTGTAATAAGAATTTGTACGCTAATTTTCATTTTGTTATTCTACTTCAAGTTCATCAACTACCACACATTTTTTATTTTATTCAGTACATTATTTACCATCATTACAGTTTTGCTCGTCATTTTTTTAATTAAAAAAAACAAACTTCATCTTTCATTTACCATTAGCCATGTATCAAAAAAAATTTTAAAAAAAATGGTAAGTATGCAACTAATCGTATTTGCAGGTATGCTGGTACAAGTTTTGGCACAAACGATGGACAGTATTTTTATTGCAAGTTTAAAAGGATTAAGTTTTGCAGGAGTATATACATTGGCTTTGTATGCGGCAAATTTTATACAAATACCGCAACGAAGCCTGCAATCAATTTCAAGTGGTGTAATAGCTCAAGCTTGGAAGGATAAGAACATGTTCGAAATACAAAGAATCTACCAAAGATCTTCCATTAATATGCTGTTAATCAGTTTGTTTATTTTTGGTAATATTTTATTGAACGTAGAAAATTTATTTCATCTGCTGCACGTACAACAGAACTATATGGCAGCAATGGAAATAATAATTGTATTGGGTTTGGTAAGAATTATTGATGGTGGCACCGGTGTAAATGGTACAATCATTGCCACATCTAATTTCTGGAAATTTGATTTTTTTTGTGGTGTTTTAATGTTGGCAATTCGTATTCCACTTACGTATTTACTCATCAAAAAGTTTGGAATCATTGGTGCTGCTTATTCCGAATTGATAGGATATACAATTTACAATGCAGTAAGATTTCAATTCTTAAAAAATAAATTCAATCTTCAGCCATTTACATTAAAAACGATAGCTGCTATAGTATTGGGATTCGTAATATTTTTAATTACATATTTTATCTTCAAATCAAACCAGGGATGGAGTATTCTTTTAGTAAAAAGTATATTCTTCTCAACTTTATTTTTAATTGCTATTTTTTTTGGGAAATTAACACCAGATTTTCATCAGGTGCTGAATACAGTAAAGCTGAGATTTTTTAAACAATAATATTTAATTATTCGCTCCCCATACTCTGCCACATCCTTTAAAATGTTGTCTCCAGTAACTGTCATTTAAATCACTAATCATTACACCACTGCTTGTACTTGCATGAACAAATTTATTGTTCAGTAAAAATACACCGACATGAGATATTTGTCTGCTTTTTGAACCCGTTTTAAAAAAAACCAAATCTCCTTCTTGTAATTCATTCAAATCGATTGATACAGCTACTTTATATTGTTCTTGTGCTGTTCTTGGCAAACCAACACCATATACATCTTTTAAAATGATTTGTGTAAATGCCGAACAATCAATACAATTTTCAGAACTGCCACCCAAACAATATTTTACGCCCCACCAATAATCTACTTTACGCAACAGTTCAATATTGGTAAGTTTTTCAACAGTCGCATCCAACAACAATGCATATTTTATTTGGAGACTGTTTACATCTTCAATCACGGACTTGTTGGATTTTACTTCAGTATTTGAATTAAAGCTATTATTTTTTTCAGCAGTAGTAGGTTTACTATTTTTTTTTGTTGTTGTGTAATTAGATTTATTATTTGATGGCACAAAACCGCCTGGCGTAACTTCTATATTATCTATAAAAGTTACTTTTTTATTTGTCGTACTTGCTAATTGATTTTTGTTGGCAGATAAATCTTTTGATGAAAATGACTTCAAAGATTTACAACTTGTACCTCCAAGAACAATCAAAAACGAACCGATTAATATTTTATTTACACTATTCAATATTGCAATCTAAGTTTACACTGTAAATAAATCAACAATCTGCAAAACTTTTTAACATTCTATGCTGTAAATCCGAAATTGTGGAAAACTGAGTTTACAGTAAGGTAATCTCGTACGATATTTGATATTCCTTTCAAAACCATTGCAGCATGTCATCTAAACTGTTTTATTCTGTAACTATGTTTCATACATTTTTATTGCTGTTTGGCATTCAAAATTGTACTGCAGATAATACTAAAAAGAACGCAGAAAAACCAATTGAAGACTCGATATTAAATGTAAAAAAATACAATAATATTATTTTCGAAAAAACAGAAAAAATAAATGCTTCATGGGGAACAAAATCTGTAATTTTTAATATGAATGGCTCTAAATTATATGCCATGAATTTGGAAGGCATGAGTATTTTAGAATACAATCAGGCAACAAAAAAAATTACAAGAGAGTTTAAATTTAGCCCAACAAAAGGAACCGGATGGGATTATGCCACACATACTGCTGTTCCTTCTTATCAGGAAAAACCGGTTGAAGCATGTTTAAGTAATAATGATAAAATTTTGTGGGTTAGCCTTCACAATGGTGGAGGTATAGTTCCATTAAAACTGGATAGCATAAGTTTTAAAAAAGAAAAGAATTTCAAAAAAATTTATACAATCTATAAAAATCAAAAACCAAAGGACTCAACATACACGCCATTGATTTCTACAGGAAATACTCCAAAAGTAATTGCCAAAACAAGCGATAATAAATTTTTGTTAGTAAGCAATTGGCACAGTAAAACAGTAAGTGTTGTTTCATTAAATGATACACTCTCTTCTTTTGGCAAAGTGATACATGATATTCAAATGAGTAACATTCCAAGAGGTATTGCGATCAATGATAAAACAAAACACTCTTATGTTGCAATTATGGGTGGCAACAGCATTAGTGTAATTAATAACGATACCTGGAAAATTGAAAAAGAATTAAAAGTTGCTGCAAACCCGAGGCATATAATTTTAGATTCAATGGGAAGGCTATTTGTTTCTTTCAACAACATGGGGCAAATCGCTTGTATTGATCCCAACAATGGTAAAACATTGTTCAAAGCTAAAACTGATGCACAACCGAGAACAATTGTGTTTTCTAAAAACCAGGATTATTTATTTGTAACTTGCTATAGTAGCAACATGGTAGATGTGTTCAGAATTAAAGACAATTCCTTTACAAAAATATATTCTTTGGACTGCAAAGGAAAGCCTGTAGGAGTTGATATTTTTGAAGATGAAAATAAAATTGAAGCTTGGGTTTGCAATTACGTTGGTGGCAATTTAAATGTGTTTACCTTTAAGAAAATATAATTTTAGGTAAAAAACGTTGTGTCAAATTCATTAAACAAAGTCAAATTTTAATCCGTGGTATTAGCCTTTAATAGAAATAAAAATTAATTGACAGATAATAAATTATAAATAGATTCATGAGCCAATTTTCACATCTGCACGTTCATACACAATATTCACTTTTAGATGGTGCAGCAAGCATTGAAAGTTTGTACAAAAAGGCAATGAATAACAATATGCCCGCATTAGCAATTACTGATCATGGCAATATGTTTGGGGCATTTGAATTTGTAGCACAAGCTTGGAAAAAAACAAAAATTATTGGTCAGGATGCCAATGGAAAAAATATTGAAGAACCAATAGTTAAACCTGTTGTAGGTTGTGAGTTTTATGTTGTGAAAGACAGGCACGTTAAAGCATTTACAAAAGGTGAAAAGGATCATCGATTTCATCAAGTATTACTAGCAAAAAATAAAATTGGCTATCAAAACTTAGTCAAACTTTCTTCGCTCGGTTACATTGAAGGAATGTATAGCAAGTACCCGAGAATTGATAAAGAATTGATAAAAAAATACCATGAAGGACTCATAGCTACAACCTGTTGTTTAGGAGCGTATGTACCACAAACAATTTTAAACGAAGGAGAAGAAAAAGCTGAACTGGAATTTAAGTGGTGGTTAGATTTATTTGGTGATGATTATTACATAGAAATTCAAAGGCACCATATCAAAGAACAACTTCAGGTAAATGAAGTATTACTGAAGTTTGCCAAGAAGCACAATGTATCTGTAATAGCAAGTAATGACAGTCATTACACCGATAAAGATGACTACAATGCACACGATATTTTATTGTGTATCAATACAGGTGAAAAGCAAGCTACGCCTGGTTTTGACGATATTATAAATGATGACGCACAAATTAAAAATAAAAGATTTAAATTTCCGAATGATCAGTTTTATTTCAAAACAACTGAAGAAATGAAACAATTGTTTCATGACATACCGGAGAGTATCGAAAATACAAATGCGATTGTTGATAAAATTGAAATACTAAATTTAAAAAAAGATATTTTACTTCCGGCATTTCCAATTCCGAAAGAATTTCAAATTCATTTCAATGATGAAGTCATTGGAAAAGATATCATAAAACCTGATGTGAATAACCAGTGGGAATACTTGAAATTCCTTACTTATCAAGGTGCTAAAAACAGATACGGTGAAATTGAAAGCACTACACAGGAAAGAATAGATTTTGAATTATTTACCATCAAAACAATGGGCTTTGCTGGTTACTTTTTGATTGTAAGTGATTTCATCAAAGCGGGAAGAGACATGGGCGTTTTTGTAGGTCCTGGTCGTGGAAGTGCCGCAGGAAGCGTAGTTGCGTATTGTATTGGAATTACCAATATTGATCCCATTAAATACAATTTACTTTTTGAAAGATTTTTAAATCCTGATAGAAAAAGCATGCCGGATATTGATACGGATTTTGATGATGAAGGTAGACAAAAAGTAATTGATTATGTTATTGAAAAATACAGCAAAAATCAAGTTGCACAAATTGTAACTTTTGGTACAATGGCTGCAAAAAGTAGTATTAAGGATGTTGCAAGAGTAATGGATTTACCATTGACTGAAAGCAATATTTTGGCGAAACTGGTCAGTGACAAACCCGGAACAGAATTAGGTAAAATAATTCATGCTCCATTGACAGTGAAAGAAGGAGAAAAAAGTTTAGAAGAAAAAGGTTATACGCCCGAGGATATTGAAAATGCAAGACGACTCAGGGAAATTTATAACGGACCTTCAGATGATTTAAGAACAAGGGTTTTAAAAGAAGCTGAGCGATTAGAAGGAAGTGTTCGTAATACCGGAATACATGCTGCAGGAATTATCATTGCACCAACTGATTTAACCGAACTGATTCCAATTGCTACTTCAAAAGATTCTAGCTTATACGTTACTCAAATTGAAGGAAAAATTATTGAAGATTCCGGTGTAATTAAAATGGACTTCTTAGGTTTAAAAACCTTGAGTATCATTAAAACGGCTTTAGAACTTATTCAACTAAATCATAGCATAACAATTGATATTGATTACATCACATTACAAGATCAAAAAACATTTGAACTTTTTCAGAAAGGAAATTGTGTAGGTATATTTCAATTTGAAGCACCGCATTTGGTAAGCATATTAAAAGATATGCAACCAACAAGTTTTGAAGACTTAATTGCTTTGAATGCCCTGAACAGACCGGGTCCTGCACAATACATACCTAAATACATTAAACGAAAACATGGTAAAGAAGCTGTAGAGTATGACCTACCTGAAATGGAAGAATATCTTTCTGAAACCTATGGCATTACTGTTTATCAAGAACAGGTAATGTTGCTTTCGCAAAAAATTGGAGGTTTTACAAAAGGGAAAGCTGATGGCTTAAGAAAAGCAATGGGTAAAAAAGACAGGGCAACATTGGATAGCATGAAAGAAGCTTTTATAAAAGGTGCAACAGAAAAAAACCATCCGATTGAAAAGCTGGAAAAAATCTGGACTGATTGGGAATCTTTTGCCGAATATGCATTCAATAAATCTCACTCTACTTGTTATGCTTTTGTTGCTTACCAAACAGCCTATTTAAAAGCCCACTATCCTAGTGAATTTATGAGTGCTGTATTAAACCATCAGGGAAGTATCGAAAAAATTACTTTCTTCATGGAGGAATGTAAACGCATGGGAATTAAAGTACTCGGACCGGATATTAATGAAAGTATCAAAGGATTTTCTCCGAATAAAAAAGGTGAAATCAGGTTTGGATTAGGCGGCTTGAAAGGAGTTGGTGACAATGCAATTGAGAATATCATAAATGAGAGAAATAAAAAAGGAACTTATAAAGATATTTTTGATTTTATTACAAGAATCAATCAAAAAAATGTAAATAAAAAAAGTCTTGAAAGTTTAGCCTATAGTGGAGCTTTTGATTGTTTTCCCCTATTTCACAGAGCACAATATTTCAATATTCCGGATGGTGATCGTATTACAGGATTAGAAAAAATAATTGCATTTGCACAAACAAAAGAATCATTAACCACAGGAACAACAAATACACTTTTTGGAGATTTAACACAAGTGATGGAAATACCGACTCCCAAAATTGCAGTGTGTGAGCCATGGTCACTTACCGAAAAGTTAACCCACGAAAAAGAAGTAACGGGCATGTTTATGAGTGGGCATCCATTGGATAATTATAAGTTTGAACTAAAGTATTACGGCATTTTAAATATTTCAGATTTTAATGAAATAAAAGACAATCTATCACTTGCGCAAAACAATGCAGGCAAGAGTTTCAGAATAGCGGGATTGGTTGTAGCTGCTCAGCACAGGGTTACTAAAACCGGAAGAAACTTTGGTGTTTTAACAATTGAAGATTTCAGCGGAAAAACTGAACTTGCTTTGTGGAGTGATGATTATGTAAAGTTTGTAAATTATCTAGAGCTAGGAAAGAATTTATTGATAACCGGATTTTTCAAGCAAAGCTGGAAAGGAGATACTTATGAATTCAAAATAACAGGAATTAATTTATTGGAAAGCGCAAAACAAAGCTTAACAAAAGGAGTTGAATTAAACATTCAGCCAATCAGCGTATCTTCTGAAATGGTTACATTTATTGAGAAAAATATAAAGAAAAATCCAGGCAAGGCTTTCTTAAAATTCAACATTCATGAGCCTTCTGAGAATTTAAAAATTACCTTGTACAATAATGAAAAAGGCTTTACCATGAATGAAGATTTTGCAGATTTTTTGTTAAGCAACCCGGATATAGAAGTTGTGGTAAATCTTAATGGAAATTAGTTTAATCTTATTTAATACAACATTCTTACCTTGATAGTTTCTTTAATTTCCTTAAGTAAATTAATTGCTTGACTGGATAATTTTTTATCAACATCCAATACAACGTAACCTATGGTATCATTTGTTTTTAGATATTGCCCTAGTATATTTATGTGATTTTTTGATAGTGCCGCATTGATTGCACTTAACACTCCCGGCACATTATTGTGAATGTGTAAAATTCTATGTGCAGTTTCAATAGGTGGTAAACTGATAGAAGGTACAGTATGTGAGCCATTGGTAATACCACGTTCTAAATAATGTAATAATTTGGTACTTACATCTTCACCAATATTTTGTTGTGCTTCTTCTGTACTTCCTCCAATGTGTGGTGTAAGTATTACATTGCTTAACCCTTGCAATGGAGTTGAAAAATTATCTCCATTCTTTTCGGGCTCTACGGGAAATACATCAATTGCAGCCCCCCCAATTTGTCCATCTTTTAAAGCTTTTGCTAATGCATTCAAATCCACCACTTCTCCTCTGGCATAATTAATTAAAATGCTTCCAGGCTTAAAATATTTTAGATTGGTTTTATTAATCAGGTTTTTTGTTTGATTGGTTTCGGGAACATGTAGTGTTACGATATCAGATTTTCCAACCACTTCTTTAATACTTTTACAGCTATTTGCATTCCCTAAAGGTAGCTTGGTTTCTAAATCATAATACAAAACTTTCATACCCAAACCTTCTGCCAATACACTCACCTGACTCCCAATATTTCCATAACCAATAATCCCTAAAGTTTTACCTCTCAATTCAAAACTTCCTTTTGCTTCCTTCAACCAAATACCCTGATGGGCTGCAATATTTTTATCAATTATTTTTCTGATGAGCATGATGCTAACACCTATAACCAATTCGGCTACACTCCTGGTATTGCTATAGGGAGCATTGAAAACAACAATTCCTTTTTTTGTGGCAGCTTTCAAATTTACTTGATTAACACCGATGCAAAAACAACCTATGGCTTGCAATTTAAATGCTGCATCCAACACTTTTTCTGTGATAAGCGTTTTACTGCGAATTCCAATAATATGAACATCTCTAACTAAATTAATTAATTCTGATTCGGTTAGTGCTCCATTTATTTTTTTGATATTGGAATATCCTTGCTGCTTAAATATTTGAATTGCTTTGTCACTAATATTTTCTAAGAACAGGATTTTAATTTTTTCCTTTGGGTAGCTAGTATTGGTTTGCTTGCTCATACAAGCGAAAATAATTATTTTAAGCTAGTTTTCAATGTCTCAATTAAAACAAATTTTAGAAACTAAACTCTTTTAAAAGTGTGCAGCCAGATGATGTAAATCAATCAAGATATAAAGATGACAAACTTTATATTTGCCAAAACGGGAAAAGAAGTAAATGAAAAATTATACAATACTTTTTATTTTTTTTATAGGTCTCATTTCATGTGAAAATTCAACAAGTCATCATCAAAATGAACCCAAAAAATTATTTAGTTATAGAAAACTTAGAGACTCTGAGAAAAAAATGTACCATGATAAATCAGAAATTTA
>CANGTN010000043.1 GCA_947456805.1 Chitinophagaceae bacterium
CATCAAAGCCATTTTGTGCAAATACATGTGCAATGCCATTACCCATCGTGCCTGCACCAATTACCGAAATATTTTTCATAGGTTTTATTTTTTAAAAAGAAAAATCAAATATAACTTTTAATAACACTTGTTAGTTTTATTTAAAATCTACTGCGTAAAAAAAAAGTTAGGTACTTGTTAGCTATTTTTTCTTTTTGTAATCACCCCGCTTCCAGCTTTTGATAAAATCAGCCCATGCAAGGGGGTTTAAAATATTCATTGGAGGAATTTGTCCGGCGTAGTAATATTTATTGCTTTGTTGTCTCAGCTGATAATTAACCGCTTCACGACCATCAGCAGGCAGAGACGAAATTAATATTCTTCGTTTGGCTTCATCTGTATTTTGTCGGGCAACTTCATACATATCATCGGGTACATTGGCATTTACAAAATCTCTTTCAAATTGTTCCCTTGTTGGTCTTGGTCTTAAAATAGTTGCCGGTAAAAAAGCAGTATCATTAATCAAAAGCTGAATGACGCTATATTGGTTTTCTTTTAAGTTCATTGGGATATCAATTGTTTTGTCTTTGAAACCCACACTCGAAAAAGTAATTTTATCGCCTTTGTACACCACAATACTAAACACCCCGTCGTTATTGGTAATCGTGCCCCTGCCTTTATCAACTACAATTACGCTTGCACTTGGAACAGCTCTCAAACTATCTGCAGTCATTACCACACCAAATAATTGTACAATAGAATCTTTATTGGTAGGTTGCATCTGCGCAAGTAAATAACTACCATTCAGTAGGCTCCACGTAACTAAAAAAATGCGTAAATATTTTTTCATCTATTCTTTTTTGTTATCGGCAATCGGATTGCTATTGATTGGTTGGTGCGTCGCACACTTCAACGTTCTAGTCTTTGTGCACCAATTAAAAATATCAATCTCTGCAAAATAAATATTGTTTCTCTGTATTTATTGCAGTTTTACTTTTTTCATTTAAATAAAAACAAAAAAATCTGTTGTTATATACGATTCCTTTCATCTTTCAAACAAAGTAAACCATTGAAGGTTTAACTTTGCCGCCTGAATTACTTTTTAACAAAAACTTTGATTGAAATGACCACAGCAGATATTTTAAAAGCCTTAAGCAATGTGCAAGAGCCCGACCTCGGAAAAGATTTGGTTACACTAAACATGATTAAGGATATTGCAATTGATGGCAATGAAGTTTCATTTACCATTATTCTTACTACTCCTGCTTGCCCAATGAAAGACATGATGCGTGCTGCAAGCGAAAACGCCATTAAAATTTTGGTGAATAAAGAAGCTATTGTAAAAGTGAATTTTACTTCCAAAACAACTACTAACAGAAAAGATGGGCAACAAATTTTGGGTGGTGTAAAAAATGTAATTGCAGTAGTAAGTGGTAAAGGCGGTGTTGGTAAAAGTACCATTAGCGCCAACCTTGCTTTGGCATTAGCCGAAGGCGGTGCTTCGGTTGGTTTGATGGATGCAGATATTTACGGACCTAGCGTACCTATTATGTTTGGGGTTCGTGGAGAACGCCCGATGATGAAAGATGTAAATGGAAAAGGTGTAATCATTCCATTAGAAAAATTTGGTATTAAATTGATGAGTATTGGTTTGTTGGTTGATGAAAAAAATGCAGTAGTGTGGCGTGGACCAATGGCAAGCAGTGCTATCAAACAATTTGTAACCGAAGTTGATTGGGGCGAACTGGATTATTTAATTATAGACATGCCACCGGGCACGGGAGATATACATTTAACCTTAATGCAAACTGTTCCGGTAACCGGCGCTATTATTGTAACAACGCCGCAAAGTGTAGCATTAGCCGATGCTAAAAAAGGAATTGCCATGTTTGGTCAGGCACAAATTAATGTGCCGATAATTGGCTTGGTAGAAAACATGGCTTACTTTACTCCGGCAGAATTGCCAGATAACAAATATTATTTGTTTGGAAAAGAAGGCGGTAAAAAACTCGCTGATGAATATGAATTGAGTTTCTTGGGTCAGGTGCCTTTGGTGCAAAGCATCAGAGAAGGCGGTGATGAAGGAATTCCTGCAATGGTAAGTAACGATGAGTTGAGCAAAGCGGCATTCAGAATTGTAACTTCATTAGCGGTTCGCAATATTGCAATGCGCAATGCAAATATGGCGAAAACAGAAATTATAGAAATTACGAGTTAATACTTGTTTAGTTTAATTGAGGGTCGAGTGGGTAATGAATCATTTGTTTGTATTCGCCCTCCATTTCTTTTAATGCGTTTTTCCAGATATGTTCTGCTGTGGTATCATATATTAATTCATTGGTAGCTTGTCTTGTAATCCAGCTTTTGGTTTCAATTTCTGCTTCAAGTTGTCCTTCACTCCAGCCACTGTAACCAATAAAGAATTTTATTTCATTGGGTTGTAGGGCATTGGCATTTAGTAAAGTCAAAACAGTATCAAAATCACCACCCCAAAAAATGCCGTCTGTTATTTCCAATCCTTCCGAAATTAAGTCAGGACAACGGTGTATAAAATGAAGTGTATTGGTAGCAACAGGTCCTCCATAATAGAGTGGAAAATGTGTGCTGCTGAATGTTGTAATAAAATTTCCCAAAGGCTCATCATGCAGTTTGTTGATGATAAATCCTACTGTTCCTTCTTCCTGATGTTCACATAAAAAAATGACACTTCTTAAAAAATTAGGATCTTTTAAAAATGGATCTGAAATTAATAAAGTGCCGGGTAAAATAGGTAACATGATTGTAAATTAAGGAATTCAAATTAAATTTATAAAGTATGATTGTTTTTTTCAGTTAAAATCAAGATAAATAATTTTAACGCGGAATTTTAAAAATGAGCATCTACTTATATTTGTTATAATGAAGAAATCTTTACCTGTAATCATTATTCTTATTACAATTTCACTTTTTGGTTTGATACAATTGCAAGTATCATGGCTAAAAAATTTATTGGAGGTAAGACAATCACAAATTTTAAATAAAGTAAAAGATGGCGCAACGCATGTTGCAAGCGATTTAAGTAAGGCTGCTTATAATTCTGCAACGATTCGTTTGCCAAGAAAATCAGACGGACTTTCAGGTTCAGACATGGCATTCAAATTACTGAATCCACCTACTATTGATGAAAAATTTACACCAGAGGAAATTTATGTAAAACTAAAAGAAGTTTTTGAAAAGCAAGATTTGAAAAAAATGGATTTTGAGTTTGCGGTACTTAATAGCGAAGGAGAAACTGAAATCCAATCGGCTCATTTTACTGAGGCATTTTTTGACGAAGAAAATAAAAAGCAGGTACATACTTATATACTTCCCGAAAGCGGTACAGACCTTGATGGTATTGCACAAGCCGAGCAATTAATTGTTATTGTTCCAAGTTTTAAAAAACAAGTATGGGATAGTTTGAAGTGGGTAATACTTCTTGGTATACTTTTCTTGTTGATTATTTTGTCTGCATTTTTTGTTACACTGAAAACCTTATTTAATCAAAAAAAATTGAGTGAAATAAAAAGTGATTTTATCAATAATATGACGCATGAGTTTAAAACTCCACTCGCTACTATTTCACTCGCTGTAGATGCATTGAAAAATGAAAAAGTCCAAAGTGATGCTGCTAAAATGCAATACTTTACCGGTATCATTAAGGAAGAAAATACCAGAATGAATAAGCATGTAGAAACCATACTGCAAGCAGCTTTGCTGGAAAAACAAGAGCTTCAGTTGACACTTGTTGCATTGCCGGTTCATGAGACAATTCACCATATTTTAGATGCCTATGAACTGCAGATTCAAGAAAAAAATGCACAGGCCGAACTGTTATTTAATGCTACTACTGATATTATTCATGCAGATGAAGTTCATTTTACTAATTTGTTGTCGAACTTAGTGGATAATGCCATTAAATATTCGAAAGAAAACCTAGTATTAAAAATTACCACACAGAATAACAATGGCAAAATAAATATCAAAGTTGAAGACAACGGAATTGGAATGAGTAAAGAAACGGTAAAAAGAATTTTTGAAAGATTTTACCGTGCACACACCGGAAACAGGCACAATGTTAAAGGTTTTGGTTTGGGTATGAGTTATGTGAAAACTGTTGTAGATGCGCACAAAGGAAAAATAAAAGTAGAAAGTATTTTAGGTAAAGGAACCACATTTACTATGGAATTTCCTCTGATGAAAAGTATAAAATAATTTGTTTTTTCGTTATTAGTATTCGAGCTTTCTTAGTGTTGGCGCTTTAAACCAGGTTACCAATACGACCAAAATTGTAATACAGCCTCCCATAACTACAGAAGGAATTAATCCAAATGCTCTTGAAGCAAGACCACTTTCCATCATGCCCAATTCATTGCTGCTATTGATAAACATGGAGTTTACACTTGATACTCTGCCACGCATTTCATCGGGAGTTGTTAATTGTAAAATAGTTCCTCTGACCATTACACTGATTCCGTCGCACATACCGCTTACACACAACGCCGCAAAGGAAATAGCATAAATATTACTTAGTCCGAAAATGATGATACAAGCTCCAAATCCTGCTACAGATAACATCATTCGTTTCCCTTGTTTTTGTCGCATCGGGAATATTGTCAGTAGTACTATCACCGACATAGAACCCAAGTCTGAAGCGGCATTCAGCCAGCCAAAACCAATAGGTCCAACTGCTAAAACTTTACTTGCAAACTCCGGAATTAATGCTACAGTTCCGCCAAATAAAACTGCAAATAAATCCAAACTGATTGCACCAAGCATTATTTTATTGGTGAATACAAATCGTAATCCTTCACGAACACTTTCTAATGCAGCTGTTGTTTTAGAAATATTTAAAACAGGCTTTTTTGAAATTTGTGCAACTAATATTGCAGCTGTTGTTGTATATCCAAGAATAATCAAGAATGTAGTATTTACTCCAAACCATGCAATAAAAAATCCAGCACTTGCATGACCCGTAATTGATGCAATTAACCAGGTAGATGAACTGATGTTGGAAGCAAATTGCAACACATTTCGTGGCACTAGTTGAGACACAATTGCATTGGAAGTAGGTCCTGCAAAAGCTCTGATGATACCGGTCAGAAAAATAATTACATAAAAGCAGTATTCAGATTTTTGAACACCTAACTTTTGTTCTACGGAGGTAAGAGTAAGAGCAATCAAAGCAATTACACAAAAGGCATACGAGATAATTCCTTTCAATAATAAACTTCTTTTATCGCTTTTGTCAATAACATGACCGGCATATAAAGCCAAACAAAAAACAGGAATAAATTCGGATAAACCTACTAAACCAATAGCTAATGAAGATTGTGTGAGTTGAAATAATTTGTAGGCAACTACTGTAGCCACCATTCTTAATCCCATGATGTACAAAAAACGCGCAAGGATGTACAACCTGAATTCTTTCTCTTGCAAGGGAGCCAAACTCTCTTTCTGAAATTTTATTGCCATGTTGATTGGTTCAAATGAAGAAAATTAAAGTAAGTATTTAGAGCGATTAATATTACTGACTTTGATTTTTTAAGGTAACGTAAAATAATGCTGACCATTTTCAATATCGCCTTCCAATGCATCAATCACTACTTGCAGGTGTTTTGGATTTCCTAAGAAATCTGCATTGTTTGCATCAATGAAAATTGTTTTGATATTGTGTTGTTTGATATAGCTTGTGTAAGTTTCTTGTAAGT
The DNA here is from genome assembly GCA_947456805.1 of Chitinophagaceae bacterium. Lineage (GTDB taxonomy): Bacteria > Bacteroidota > Bacteroidia > Chitinophagales > Chitinophagaceae > UBA1930. The sequence continues at coordinate 5,709 of CANGTN010000043.1, forward strand.
CAAATAAATATTCGTTCGATATATTTTGTTCGTATTCTCTGTTTCTTTTTTTAATGTTTTCCTGTAATTTTTTTATTGGAGCATGCAGGTATATCAGTATATCCGGAAAAGCTAATTGCTGGTGAATGATATCGAATAATTTTTGATACAATCTAAATTCTTCATCGGGCAAAGTAACTTTTGCAAACAGCAGACATTTGGTAAACAAATAATCTGATACTGTAATGCTTTGAAACAAATCTTTTGTGTGAATCATTTCTTTCAGCTGCTTATATCTTTCAGCCATAAAAAATAATTCAACTGGAAATGCATATTGTTGAGGGTTTTCGTAAAACTTACTCAAAAAAGGATTGTCCGCAAATTCTTCTAAAATAATTCGTGCATTATAATGCTTCGCTAATAAATGTGTTAGTGTTGTTTTTCCTGCCCCTATATTTCCTTCTACGGTAATGAAATGATGCTTCATATTTACAATCAAAATTAAAGACCGAAGAGGATTTGGCTAACTTAATTTTTGCACATCTAAAGTATCTGTAGAACTCTGTAATAATTGGGAAATCGTCCTTTTTTCAACAGGGTGAACTAATTCAGGTGCTACTTCTTTCAGTGGAATTAATGCGAAGTTTCTTTGGGTAAGCGCCGGATGCGGAAGTGTAAGTAAATCAGTATTCACTATTTCATCATCAATTAAAAGAATATCAATATCAATAATTCTCGGACCCATTTTCATAGCTCTTATTCTGCCCATTGAAGTTTCAATGTCAAGTATGGCTTGTATTAATTCTAATGGTTTCATTTCTGTTCTTAATACCAAAACCTGATTTAAAAAATCTGCCTGATTGGTAACGCCCCATGCTGCTGTGGAATAAATGGAAGATGCATTGATTACTTCACCGCATTTTTTTTCAATAAAGTTTTTTGCTTCTGAGAGATAAGCTTTAGAGTCACCAATATTACCTCCGATTAATAAATATGCAGTTTGCATGTTGTACAAAGTTTAATCTGTGTTTATTGTAAAGATGTATGATTTTTAATTTTGAGCAATTTTAATGATGAATTTTTCATGATTATTTTTTGTTTAAGCAATGAAATACTTGTTGTAAAAAAATAATCAAATAGATTTGTTGACAGATTTTTATTATGACAAAAAAGTACAATCAAAAAAAAGCATTTTTAGCGATAGCAAAAGCTAGCTTATTGGCGATTTTAAAAAACCCTGGTGCAATATTTTTTAGTTTGGTTTTTCCATTGGTATTTGTGTGGATTTTTGGATCATTTGGAAGCAATGGAATTACAAAATACAAAGTTGCCATTGGTCCAGATTCGGATACTGCCAATGCTATTTATGCAGTGCTTTCTAATTTGCCTGTGATTGAAATAAAAAATTACACAAATGATTCATTACGCAAACAAGATTTAGAAAAGGGAAGATTAGCAGGGGTTTTAAACTTCAATACTCGATTTGATTCATTGAAAAATAAAAGTTACAGCATAGAAGTAACGAGTACCAATGCCTCAATGCCCGAAGTAATGATGCTCATGAATGTACTTGAAAATGTGAGTGCTAAAGTGTATCCCAATCCAAACAATCCGGTGTTAATTTCAAAAAATATTTATCAGGTAAGAGAATACAAACAAATTGATTTTGTATTGCCCGGACAAATTGGTTTTTCTATTTTATTTTCCACGCTTTTTGGCATTGCATTTACATTTTACAATCTACGTGAACAATTGGTATTAAAGCGTTTTTATGCAAGCCCTGTAAATCGTTTGAGTATTCTAACGGGCATAGGTGTTAGCCGTTTATTTTTTCAATTATTGAATGTTGTGGTATTAATTGTAGTAGGAAAATTATTTTTAGGATTTACACTAGCACATGGTTTTATTACATTTATTGAAATGATTGGAATAAGTATTTTAATGTTGCTTACTTTGATGGGGGTGGGGTTGATTTTTTCGAGTATTGTAAAATCAGATTCCACTATTCCATTGCTGATTAATTTATTTGCATTGCCGCAAATGTTGTTATCAGGAACTTTCTTTTCCATTTCTGTTTTTCCGGAGTGGATGCAAACACTCTGTAAATTTTTGCCATTAACCCATTTTAATTTAGCAATGCGGAAAATTTCTTTTGAAGGTGTTAGCATTTTTGATTGCTGGCAAAATATTGGTGTGATAGGGTTGTGGGCAATGGTTATTTATTTTATTGTGTATAAAATATTCAGGTGGGAATAATTTTTTAGTTTCAAATATTATTGATTATGCGGTTTGTTAAATTAGGATTGATTAGTGTGTTGATACTTTTTACAATAGCTACCTGTATTGGTCTTTTGTTGCCCTCAAAAGTAATTGTATCAAGGGCTTCAGATATTTCGGCTCCGAAAGATTCTTTGCTTTTACTGGTGAACAATATTTATGAATGGAAGAAATGGGTGAATGGTATGGACAGTGAAAAGGTAAATGTTATTTCAGATAAAGAAGCGAATTTGAACGGTACACATGTTACGATAACTTCAACAAATAATTATGTAATTGAAAGTAAATGGATGGGTAAAAACGGTACAATCCAACTCAGTACATTACGAATTGTACAGTATGAAAATAGCAATAATGCAGTAGTACAATGGCAATTTGTAGAGGAGCTGAAATGGTATCCCTGGCAGCGTTTGGGCTCACTAGTAAATGAAGCTGTAATGGGAAGTCAGCTTGAAATTAACTTAGCCAATTTGAAAAAAATTGCTGAAAAAAATTAATTACTGTATTTTATCTTGGGAAACTAATTTTCCCCATACTTACATTCGGAATTCCTTTTCCAAAGTTTGTACCACCGCCACACAATGCTTCATTGGCAAGCACTGCAAACAAAACTGCTTCTTTTGCATCAGGATGAATATTCAATTCTTCAGTCGTTTTAAAATGAATATTGGGAAAATCATTTTGTAAATGTTCCATCATTAAAGGATTGTGCATTCCACCACCACTGCTGTAAACAACGAAATTATTTGTATGCATACTTTTTTGTATGGCAGTAGAAATGGTATTTGCTGTAAATTTATTCAATGTAGCCATCACATCATAATTACTCAAATGCACGTTGTTAGTGCGTTTCAAGGCATTGTTTAAATATTCAATATTAAACAACTCAGGACCTGTTGTTTTAGGAAGTGGAGCATTGAAAAACTCATGTTGTTCTAATTCAAAAAGTAATTCTTTGTTGATGTTTCCTTGTTTTGCAAATACAGCCTCCTTATCGTAGCTCATGCCCTCAAAATTTTGTTGTACATAAGCATCCATTAGTGTATTGCCTGGTCCTGTGTCTGTGCTGAACATTTCATTTGCATTCAAGTTTCCGGGTAAAAATGTAAAGTTTGCAATGCCGCCAATATTTAATAAAATTCTATTTTCATTTTTTTTACTGAATAAAATATAATCGCCATAAACAGCCAATGGTGCACCTTCACCACCGGCAGCAATATGCTTTTGCCGAAAATCGCTCATGGTAAGAATGCCTGTTTTTACTGCAATATGATCGCCATCTCCAATTTGTAAAGTAGCATTCCCAAATTCGGGGAGTTGGTGCAAATGTTTTGGCGCATGATAAATGGTCTGTCCATGACTTGCAATTAAATCAACATTTTCATTTTTGATACTCCATTTTATTAAACAGTCATTAATCATTTGTGCATGCTCAGAACCGATCCAAGCATTAAGCAAACAAACTTTTTCTAAATCAACCATCTTTTTGCTGAAAATTGATTGCACTTCTTTTTTAAAAAAATGATTAAATGGGATTGTTTCAAAATGGATGACTTCAATTTTAGTGTCTGATCCTGCACCTTCAAATTTGCACAATGCAATGTCTAGTCCGTCTAAAGACGTGCCACTCATGAGTCCGATAATGAGCCTGGTTTTCTTGCTTGAAAGTTGCAATAACTGGTTAAAATTGTAATTCATGATTTCAATACATAAGTAAATCAGCAAAATAATGCAATATTTTGCTGATAATTATTTGGATATTTCATTTTTATATTTCAAATTTGTTTATCGATTGATTGCACCAAATGAGAAACATACTGCTTATTTGCTTCTTGTTGTATACAATACACTTATTAAATCTCTCAGTTGCAATTTTTATTAACCCAAAAATTTGACCTATGAAAAAATGGTTTACGCTTCATGTTAAAAGTCGGAAATCCCTTCTTTTAATGACGGTTTCTTTGCTTGTGACGTCTTTTAGTTTTGCTCAAATTCGCATTTCAGGAAATGTTACCAATGCTAAAAGTAATGCAATTGTAGAATTTGTAACTGTACAAATTAAAAATTCTACTTTAGGTACTTCAACTGATAATGCAGGCAATTATTACTTAAATGCAAATTTAAAACCCGGTAATTACACCTTAGTATTTTCCGGTGTTGGATTAGAGTCTTTAGAAAAAGTAATTACAATAGGTAATGAAAAATCTTACACCGTAAATGTTCAATTAACCGAAAGCGTTAACAAATTGGATGAAGTTATAGTAACAGGTACAAGTGCTGGTACTACTCGCAAACAGTTGGGAAGTTATATTGCTACGGTAAAGGCAGAAGATTTGAATAAAGGTGTTCCATCTAATGCACTTCAAGCTTTGCAAGGTAAAACAGCAGGTGCACAAATTTCCCAAAATAGTGGAGATCCCGCTGGTGGATTGAGTGTTAGATTAAGAGGTGTTAGTTCTGTTAACTCTTCATCTGAACCATTATACATTGTAGATGGAGTAATTGTTAATAATAGTAGCCCTCGTGTTACCAATACACAAAGCAATTATGAAGGAGGAAATTTTGTTGGAGTAGTAGGTCAAAATAGAATGGTGGATATTAATCCAGCTGATATAGAAAGAGTAGAAGTATTAAATGGTGCAGCAGCAGCAGCTATATATGGTAGCCGAGCTAATGCAGGCGTTATTCAAATATTTACTAAAAGAGGAGTAAGTGGTGCACCTCAAATTACATTTACTAGTAACGTTATGTTTAGTAGTTTGAGAAAAAAGTTAGATGTTAATAGGGCTGCAACAAAGTTTGGTGGACCAACAGATGGACCAACTGCACAAACGCAAGATATTTTATCTCCAGCACTAACCAATACTACCTCAGTAACTAGATACGATTACCAAGATTTAATTTTTGCTAATGCAACAGGTACCGATAATAATATTTCGGTTAGCGGGGGTAATGAAAACACTAAATACTTTTTTTCGGGTTCCTACTTTTTTAATCAAGGTATTATTAGAAATACAGATTTTCAAAGATTTAGTTTTAGAAGCAACGTAGATCAAAAAATTACAAAATGGTTAAGCTTAAATGTAGGTTTAAATTATGTTAACAGCAGTGCTAATGAAAAGCCAGATGGCAACTCATTTTTTAGCCCAATGAATGCTGTAACTATTTTAGGAAACTTTCATGACTTACAAAGCAGAGACGCATTGGGGAATTTAAAAACTATTGGAAATTTAGGTAGGGTAAATCCTATTTCGGTTATTGAAGATTTTAAACAAAAAAATACAACCAATCGTATTTTAAGCAATTTTGGTGCTAAATTAAAACCAATAAAAAACGTAACGATTGATTATACAATGGGTATAGATAATTATAGCCAAAATGGTACCACCTTCATGCCACCATTTGCCTACAATGTGAATGCCGCTTTTTTTGGAGGTGGAACAACTTCTACTGATCCTGCATTAAATGGATATGCAAGTGCTGGTACAAGTAACTTTTTTGGTATTAACCACGATTTAAATGCAACTTATTCAGCGTTAATTAACAAAGATATTTCCAGTGTAACGCAAGTTGGGTTTTCTCAACAATATGAGAGAAATACTTTTTTACTTAGTCAAGGAAGAGGTCTTGCACCATTTGTAGAAACAGTAAATGGTGCAAGTACCATTATTGCTGGTTCTGACTCAAGATCTGAATTATCAATTAGTGGTTTATTTATTCAACAAAATTTTAAATACCGGAATCATTTGTTTGTAACAGGTGCAATCCGTCGTGATGCATCTTCTGTATTTGGTCCTGATAATAGAAACCAGGTATACAGTAAAGCAAATTTGAGTTACGTGCTTTCTAGTACAGAATACTGGAAAAAATTAGGAGTAAGCAAATGGTGGGATTTAGCTAAGGTTCGTTTGGCATATGGAGAAAGTGGTAATTTAACTGGTATCGGAGCTTATGATCGCTTTAATACATACCAAGCTTCCTCTTTTGGAAGCAGAACTGCTTTAAATTCAAGCAGTACTTTAGCTAATACAAATGTTGGTCCTGAACGTCAAAAAGAATTAGAGTTTGGTTTAGACTTAGCTTTCTTGAAAAATAGAATAACGTTTACATTAAATGTGTATGATAAGAAAGTAAATGATATGTTGTTGAATAGGTTTATTGCACCTTCAACAGGCTTTTCTAGTTTGTTGGATAACATTGGTAATTTACAAAATAGAGGATTTGAGATGGTGTTAACAGGTATGCCTGTAAAAACGAAAGATTTTAGTTGGGAAATTACTGGTATCTATAACCACAATAGAAATGAGGTTTTAAATATCGGGGCTTCCTTAATTCAATTTAACACCAATGGTGGTGCTCCAGTTGCACTCATTCAAGGACAGCCTGTTGGTATTTTTTATGGTACATTTTTTATGACTAATGCTGGTGGCAGTTTTTCAAAAGCTAGCAATGGATTACCAAATCATAATGGTTTAGTATTAAGCCCGGCAGGAATACCTAGGACTGCTTATGGAATTCAAAATGGAGTTCTTTCTTATACCCAACAAGATTATGTTACAGGCGGTGCAGCAGGTCAAGGTTTACCAGCACCAGGCAGTACTTTATTAAGAAAAGTAATAGGAGACCCTAATCCAAGATATACTACTACTTTAACCAATGAGTTTAACTACAAAAAACTAAGTTTAAGATTTCAAATTGACGCAACTTATGGCAATAGTGTTTTCAATGCCGATTTTAGAACAAGACAAGGTGTAGGTAATGGTAAAATTGCTGAATTAGAACATAATGGACAATTACCAAGAGGTTATATTAGTGCGTACAATGCTAGTCCAACAGTTGCTTTTCCTACAGGAATTTATGCAATTGAAGAATGGAGAGTTGATGATGGAAGTAATGTAAGACTTCGTGAATTATCTTTAAGTTACAGTGTTGGGAAAGTTGGGAAACTATTGCGTGATCTATCAGTAAACTTTAGTGGAAGAAATTTAATTGTTTGGACTAACTATATTGGCTACGACCCTGAAGTAAATGCTGGTGGTCAAAGTACTTTATTAAGAGGGATTGATTTTGGAGCAGTACCAATTCCAAGAACATTCAGTTTCGGAATTCAAGCTAAATTTTAATTACTTCTAAACTTCAAAAAAATGAAAACAATAATCAATAAAATTACAACTCTTAGTTTAGGTGCAACCTTGATTTTTGCATCATGTACCAAAGAGTATAAAAATCCAAATGCTGCCTCACAACCGGATGTTTTTGCTTCACCAAAAGGAATAACTGGTGTTGCAGTAAGCCTCCAACGCACTTATTCATTAACTGTTCATTCATCAATGATGAGTTCGTGTGCATTAAGCACCAACGAAGCCTTAATTGTAAACGTTGGTAATGTTTCTGAGGCTCTTTTGTTTAATGGAGGTGCCTCTGTTGATGGAAATAATGGTTTAATAGGAAGTGTTTGGATAAGCAATTGTAAACTGATCTATGATGCAAATACAGTTATTGATGCAGCTGTAAAAAACATTCCTGATGCAGCATACAGAAGTGGTGTTATAGCCTATGCTTCAATTTTTAAAGCATTAGGATATGGCAATTTAAGTATGTATTGGGAAAATGTTCCAGACACTATTGGTGCTCCTGTAAGTTCTCCCTCAACTTTTATCAACAGAACCCAAGGTTATACTAAAGCTGTTGCTACTATTGATAGAGCTTTAGCATTTATTGCAGCTAGTCCAATTTCTAGCACCTTTATATCAGACATCCCAGCTGGTGTAGACATTGTAAACACACTACAAGCCTTAAAAGCTAGGTATGCCTTGTATGCAGGTAACATTGCTGTTGCTGCTGCTGCTGCAAGTGTTGTAGATATAACTAAGACATCATTATTGACCTATGATGCGCTTAATCCAAATCCAGTATTTATAAATGTTACTTCTTCAAATAATGTTTATCAACCTATTGATTCTACACTTGGTTTGCCTTTAGCGCTTCGTCCTGCTTTAACAGATGCTAGAATTCCATTTTATACAACAATTGCTACTAGTACACCAAGGTATAGAATGAATGGATTCTGGAATACAAGCACAAGATCAATTCCTATATACTTGCCTGATGAAGTTAGATTAATTAGAGCAGAATGTTTGTTAAGACAATCTACTCCAGATGCAGCTGCTGCAAAAACAATTATAGATGCAATTTTACAACAAGCCCCAGCTTCTGACCCACTTGGGGTTGGTGCAAATATTGCAGCAGGATATACAGGCACTGTTGATGTTCCTAGTCTTCTTGACGAAGTATATAGAAACAGATGTATTGAATTATTTATGAGTACCAATAAGATGGAAGATATTCGTCGTTTTGGTCGCCCTAATTCGGAGACAAAACGTAAAAACTTCCCTTATCCGTTTCGTGAAAGAGATAATAATCCCAATACCCCAACTGATCCCGTATTTTAAGTGAGGATATAGTATAAAAAATCCTGTAAATTTTTTTACAGGATTTTTTATTTATAGTATGACAAGACTACATTTTAGACTGCGCAGCTTCCTTCTGTTTTTTTCTAATATCATTGAACTGCTTAAATTTTTCTTCTCCCATTATTTCTTTTAGTTTTTTGTTCTTTTCAGCAGTTACTTCTTTGCTCTTCTCTTTTTTTACTTCATCCGATAAAGAATCGTCTTTTTTTATTTCGGAACTTTTTTTGCCAGATACAGCATTAACCTCTTTTACTTGTTTAATTTGGTCTTCTGTTAAACCAATTTCTTTAAATGCTGCAGCCATCTCTTCTTCCTGTTTCATTTTTTGTTTGGCTTTTTCTTCTTTACTCATTTCAGACTTTGCTTCTGTAGAGGCAGATACGGCAGTTTGAGCATTTGTTACAGTTGAAAATAATCCTGTAAGCATTAATACGGCAATGATTTTTTTCATGATTTTTTGATTTTATTTTTTGATGGTTAAAATTAATGATTGTTTAATTTTTCCTTGTTTTGCTTTTAAACATTTGACATGTAATTATTATCTTTCACCGCCTTTGCCACCGCCCCAGGGTCCGCGTTGAGACATGATTTCCATTACTTTTTTAGTAAGTTCAGCTCCGATAGATTTTTCAAGTCTTTTTGCCATTGCTTCATTTACCTCTTTCATTTTAGCTTGTCTTTCTTCAGGAGTCATATCACGCATATTTCCCCTAAGAGATCTGTCAGTAAAAACAGCAATCACCGAATCTGCTTGAACATCTGTAAGTCCTGCAGGTTTTAATCTTTCTTTCATCATAGCAGTACGTTGTTCTGGTGACATTTGTTGACCACCACCCGGAGGTTGTGCAATAACAGTTGTGCAACAAATTAAAACTGCAACAGTTAGTAATCCAATAATTTTTTTCATAGTGATTTATTTATTTTTTGAATGCTGAAGATAACAATAATCAAAAAATAAAAATGTATAATCGGTTAATAACAGTTTTTTGGGGATTATTTCATACAAATAAAAAGTCCCACTTTATAAAAAATGGGACTTAATAAAATTAATTTTAAATAAAATAATTATCTCAAAAATAATAATTCTCTGTACTTAGGAAGACTCCATTGTTCATCATCAACTAGTTGTTCTAATTTGTCAACATGGTATCTGATTTCATCAAAGTAAACTTCTTTAATTTGACTGCAATACGCAATAGCGCGGTCACGTGTACTTTCAATTGCATTTGCTACTTTTCTTGCTTCTACCAATTCATTTACTTTAGCATAAATTACATTTACATGTTCTGTGACATCTTTTAAAATTGCTAATTGACTGTTATAAGATGATTCAGGCAATCCAACAGCTTTTAAGCCATTGATATTAGTTACTAATTCATTTTGATATTTTACAGCAGTTGGAATAATATGATTCAATGCTAAGTCACCCATTATTCTAGCTTCAATCTGAACTTTCTTTAAATATTTTTCCAATTCAATTTCATGCCTTGCTTCCAATTCAGTATGGCTGTATACATGATTTGTTTCAAATAATTTTTTAGCTTTATCTGTTATCATTGCATCTAATGCAAGTGGTGTAGTTGGTACATTTGGTAAACCACGTTTTGCTGCTTCCTGATGCCATTCTTCGCTGTATCCGTCACCTTCAAATAATACTTTTTTACTTTCAATAATATATTTTTGAAGGGTTTGCATAATTGCAATTTCCTTCTTTTCACCTTTTTCAACCAAGCCATCAACATCAGCTTTAAATGTTTTCAAAGTTTCAGCCATGATAGAGTTTAACGTTGTCATTGCATTTGCGCAATTTGCTCCCGAACCAACTGCACGGAATTCAAATTTATTACCTGTAA
>CANGTN010000044.1 GCA_947456805.1 Chitinophagaceae bacterium
ACATTCATTATTAAAAAAAATAGTTAAATATTATTATTGATACTAATTAATTAAATCAATTTCTTAATCCTCTTCATAAAATTCTACGATAAGTTTTAAATATAGATTTTTAAAATTCTCATTCTCTTATCTTCGCAACACTAAAAAAATTATACATGAACCTTCACGAGTATCAAGCAAAGGAATTATTAAAAAAATATAATGTACCAGTACAAGAGGGCATAGCTGTTGATAATGTAAAAGCAGCTGAAGAAGCGTATACACAAATTACTACTCAAACCAACAATAAGTTTGCAGTAATAAAAGCTCAGATACATGCTGGCGGAAGAGGAAAAGGAAAAGTAGTAGAGACAGGCATTAATGGGGTTAAAGTTGCAAAAAGTATAGAAGAAATGGGTACTTATGCCAATGGGATTTTAGGTGGTACTTTGGTTACAATACAAACAGGACCAGCTGGAAAGAAAGTAAACAAAGTTTTGATTGCACAAGATGTTTATTATCCGGGTCCTAGTGAAACAAAAGAGTTTTACTTAAGTATTTTATTAGACAGAGCTAAAGGTCAGAATGTAATTATGTACAGTACTGAAGGGGGAATGGATATTGAAGAAGTAGCACATAATACTCCCGAAAAAATATTTAAAGAATGGGTTTATCCGGGTGGCGGATTACAAGGGTTTCAGGCAAGAAAAATTGCGTTCAACTTAGGATTAAGTGGGGAGGCTTTTAAAAATTGTGTAAAGTTTGTAACCAATTTATACAATGCATATCTTGGTTTAGATTGTGCAATGTTGGAAATTAATCCTTTCTTCAAAACCAGTGATGATAAAATGATTGCTGTAGATTGTAAAATGGGATTAGATGAAAATGCGTTAATGCGTCATCCTGATTTAGCAGCATTAAGAGATGTTACAGAAGAAGACCCAACAGAAGTAGAAGCTGGCCAATACAATTTAAACTTTGTAAAATTAGATGGCAATGTAGGATGTATGGTTAATGGTGCAGGATTGGCAATGGCTACAATGGATATGATTAAATTAAGTGGTGGCGAACCGGCTAATTTCCTAGATGTAGGAGGTACTGCCAATGCTCAAACAGTTGAAGCAGGTTTCAGAATTATAATGAAAGATCCAAACGTAAAGGCAATATTAATCAACATTTTTGGTGGTATTGTTCGTTGTGATAGAGTTGCAGCAGGTGTAATTGAAGCGTATAATAAAATAGGTAATATTGAAATACCTATCATTGTTCGTTTACAGGGAACTAATGCAATTGAAGCAAAAAAATTAATTGATGAAAGTGGCTTAAAAGTACAAAGTGCTGTACTATTGAGTGAGGCTGCTGACTTGGTAAAACAAGCAGTTGCTTAAATAAATATTTACGAAATAATTTTTACTTCTGCGACAGGGCTAAACAAATAAGTTAGCCCTGTTTTTATTTCCACACATACATAACGTTTTCTTCGCTGCAATCCTTTCTTAAATACTTTTCCATTTTCTGTTTGAAAAATAGCTTCTTCTGGTAAATGTTGTATGGTATAAAATCCTTCTTTTTGAATGCTATTGTATTTTCTCAACACCATTAATAATTCAGATTCTCCACTAGCAGTAGCCGAAGGATTGCGAATGCTTTTTTGTAACGCCATTTGTATATCTGTAGGGAAAATATTCAATTGCACAAAATCCATGAGAAGCTTGCTGTACATGGTTTTCCATTCTATTCCATGAGCATCTACACGGTTTTTGTATTGTTCAAAAGTTAGTAAATGTGCTAACTCATGTAATAGAGTAATTAAAAATTCGTATTTATTTAAATTTCCATTTATTGAAATGCGATGGTTTTGGGTTATTCCTGCATGTCGGTAATCACCCAAAACAGATTTTCGTACTTTAGTAACCGTTAGATGTACTTTGTATTGATGAATATAATGCACAACATGCTCAAAACTATTTTCAGGTAAATAGTTTGCCAAAGCCTGCATTGGATGTTCAGATACGGGCATTAAAATTTATTTTTTATTCAGGCGTAATGCAATTTTAACTTCAAGCAACATGTAAAATAAATAAACAACCATACCAACTATTACACCCCATGTACTTTTATTTTCTTTCATCACTTTTGTGTAAATCAATACTACAATTGCAGTCATTAACATTTTAACAAGCGTACTGCCCAACACACTACGTACTAATATATTTGGATTTGGGTTTTTTGATGCTGCCATGTGAAGCCACAATGACAATAATGCCAATGCAAAAAATAATGCATTCCCAAAAAGAACAACTGTATGATTGATGTGTATTGCATCCCAATTTTCACTAAAAATGATAAAGAGGATATTTAAAATATTGAACAAAGTGAAAAAGGGTAGAATTAATTTAAAAAATTTCGGTTGTTGTGTATTCATTTTTTTGAGGTGTCTTTAATAAGTTTAATTAACATTCCAAGTAATACAATCATTGGTAAAATCCAAATCCATAATGGAATCGCTGTAATTGCTCTTTTTTTATCCAGCAATTTACCAAACCAAGTTGCCAAACCTAAACCAACTAGTAACTGTGAGGCTAATGAAGCATACTGTAGAAATTTATTATTAGGACTATTTAACATTTAAATTGATTGATTTATTGGTAATATTAATCTGGTGAAGTTTCTTTAGTTTCAACATTGATAGGTATTGTATCTCTAAATTGTGTTGTATTACCTGATAACACTGTTTTGATATTTTCTAAATAAACATCTTTGTATTTAAGTGCTTGTTCTAAAGAGTCAGTTCGGATTTTTAAAATCTGTAAATCCGCTTTACTTTGTCTTGTTCCATAGCCTGGGATATAATATTTTAGTGGAGTAAAAGAAATTAATGCAATGGTTAAACCAACTAATAAAACAGAAATACTGCTCAGTGCTATATACACACTTAAACGGTTTAGTTTAAACTGTATAATTTCTTCGTAAGTATCATCATTTAAAATGATTAATCGATATTTGTTGCGAAGTCTTTTAAATGTATTTTTTGCTGTAATCTTTTCCATCTTGTTAAATCTGATTTAAAGGTAGCAATAACTGAGTTTTTAGCAAGTCTATTTTGTAAAATAACTCTAAATTTATTTACTTATGTTTGTTAAAGAAACTAGTATGATGAATTGTAACCATATTTTATTGAAATGCATCTTAATCCTAAATATTTGTATTCTTTCAATTGTGGCAATTTCACAACCTAATACAAATGTTTCATTAGATAAAGACAAACCCAAACAATATGAGAACCGGATATTAGCTTCGGAAAAATCAGGCGATAAAAAATTTACTTTGCCTCGTAGGATTACACAAAATACTTACACTCATTACAATTATTATTTCAATGCAAAAAATAAATTGAATGAAGTAATAACAACTGCCAAAGCTTCTTTTAAAGAGGATTATACTTCACTATTGCCCTTTTATAACTACACACTTGCAAGTACATCATTAAGCAAAGGTGATTTAGATTCCGTAATTTATAAATGTACTGCAGGTATTTTACTGCATGATTTAAGAAACGATTGGGTTGATAATTTATACATGCTTTTAGGAAAAGCATATTTATTAAGAAAAGATTTTGATAGCGCTGCAGGGTGTTTTCAATACATCAATTATACATATGCACCTAAAGATCAAGGATATGATATTCCTTTAGGAAGTAATGCAAGCGGAACTGCAGGTGTATTTACAATTGCTACAAATGAAAAAAGAAATATTTGGAAAAAAATTACATCAAAACCTCCCAGCAGAAACGAAAGTTTTATTTGGCAAGTAAGAAATTACTTGGAACAAGACTTAATGGGCGAAGCTGCCGGTTTAATTGGTATTTTACGAAACGATCCTTTCTTTCCTAAACGATTAAAAAATGATTTACATGAAGTAACTGCTTTATGGTTTTATAAACAACAAAACTTTGACAGCGCAGCATCGAACTTACAACGATGTCTTTCTAATGCAACTTCAAAATTAGAGAAATCCAGATGGGAATTTTTGGCAGGTCAACTTTTGCAGTTAGCCAAAAAAGATAGCAGTGCAATAAAAATGTTTGAAAAAAGCATCAAGCATACAATTGATCCTTTGATGGAAGTATATGCAAGATTGAATATTGTAAACTTGGCATCAGGCAAAAAGAAAAATGCGTTACAGGAGAATTTAAATGAATTATTAAAACTTTCAAAAAGAGATAAATATATTGACTATAGAGATATTATTTTTTATGCAGCTGCACAATTAGAAATCAAAAGGAATAATATCGATGATGCAAGGAAATATCTTTTGAAAAGTATTCAATCAAGTATTGATAATCCAATGCAAAAAACTCAGGGTTTTATCCAACTTGCAGAGATTTGTTATCAAAATAAAAATTACTTACTTGCACATAACTTTTATGATAGTATTCAATTATCAAATGTGCCATTAATATCAAAAAAGGATTCTTTAAAAATTGTGCTAAGAAAACCCGCTCTTAAAACGATTGCGGATAATATTTTAATAATCAATAAGGAAGACAGCATTCAAATGATTGCAGCCAAACCAGAGGCTGAAAGAATTGTATTTGTAAAAAAAATATTAAAGCAATTACGAAAAGCAAAAGGTCTGAAAGCATCTGATGATGAGTCTTACAATGTTTCAAATTTAAATACAAATACACAACCTGATTTATTTGGAAATACGTCAACTGATTTTTATTTTAACAACCTAAACCTAAAAAGCAAGGGGTTTACTGAATTTAAATCCAAATGGGGAAAAAGAAATAACATAGATAATTGGAGAAGACAATCTACGATTGAAAAAAATCTGAAACCAGCTGCTGATTTGATGTTACCCAATATTGATGTTGATGATAATGCCATCAAACTTAAGAATCAAGATGCCTCCGGTAAAGATGTTCAACCTGAAGAAGAAGAAGATCTAACCTTTGAAGGATTGATGAGTAAATTGCCATTAACACAAACTCAGGTAGAATTATCCAATAGAAAAATAATTGTTGCATTACTTAAAAATGGGCAAATCTTTGAGGAGAAATTAGAGGATTATACGGCAGCCGTTGATACTTATGAAGATCTTTTCAATCGCTTTAATAAAATTGATTTTAAAGATAAAGAAACCGCTTTTTTCAATTTGTATTATGCATATTATAAACTTGGTTTGGTACAAAAAGCAGATTCAATTAAAAACAAATTGAGAACTAATTTTCCTGATGGTGAGAAACTACTTGTATTGTTGCAAGGAAACAAAACTGATAAAAAAGAAAAAGATAGATTAGTTACCAATCGATATGATTCTATATACAAACAATTTCAACAAGGCAATTGCGACGAAGCAATCAAATTGAAAGCAATATTAGATAGGCAGTATGACTCTACTTTTTGGACTCCTCAATTGTTATACATAGAAGCGATTTGTTATGTAAAGCAAAATAACGATTCAATAGCAATTAACAAATTAATGCAGTTATTACGGCAATTCCCTACATCACAACTGGTATCAAAAGTTAATACAATGATTGATGTTTTGAAAAGAAGAAATGAAATTGAAAATCATTTGAAGAATAATAGCATAGTTAAAAAAATAGATTCTGTTAAAATTGACTCTACAATAAGCAATTTGAAAGTTACATTAAAAAATGAAAATGAATTTATCTATAACGCTTTGGATAGTCAATACGTAATGATTGCTTTTGAAAATATTGACCCAGCTTTCTTTAAAGAGTCAAAACAATCTTTTGCCCAATATACTAACGATAAATTCAGAAATGAAAAAATTGGAATGAGCGATTACAATTTAAATAGCCAAACTAGATTGTTGCTTTTAGGCCCTTTTGCAAATTCAGAAATAGCATTAAATTTTATAGATAAAACAAAGCCCATTGCTGCCTCTAAAATAATATCATTTATTACTCCTGATAAATATAGTTTTTATATAATTGATTCGGGTAATTTAAAATTATTACAAACTAAAAAAAATCTTTCGGATTTCATCAAATTTATCAAGCTAGCTATACCCGGTAAATTCTAGTATAATATTATAATATATATATGAATAAGTCAATCCGCATACTTTGGAAATCAACATTTATTGCAATAGGTGCTTTTATACTTTTTTTATTGCTTTGTACTTTGGGATTATTTGGAGATATGCCAACAATCAGCGATATCCAAAATCCTTCAGCATCTCAAAGTAGTCAGGTATATGCTCAAGATGGTACGCTATTAGGCAAATATTATTTGCAAGACAGAGTAAATGTTGAATATAAAGATATTGCCAAACCTATTGTAGATGCACTTATTGCAACAGAGGATGAACGTTTTTATGATCACAGCGGAATAGATCTTAGATCAATTGTGAGAGCAGTTATTGGGTTGGGCAGAGATGGAGGTGCAAGTACTATTACCATGCAAACTGCCAAAAACTTATTCACTGAAAACTGGGCTACTAAAAATTTTTTGGTAAGGGGAATTCAAAAATTCAAAGAAGCAATTATTGCTGTTAAACTGGAGAAAAATTTTACGAAAGAAGAAATATTAACTATTTACCTCAATACCGTTGCATTTGGAGATAATGTTTTTGGTATTCGCAATGCATCAAAAACATTTTTTCAAAAAGAACCTGACAGAATTAATATTCAAGAAGCAGCAGTATTGATAGGCATGCTTAAGGGCGCAACATTATATAATCCAAAACGTAATCCAAAAATTGCATTAGATAGAAGAAATGTTGTAATGAGTCAAATGGTAAAAAATGGAAAAATAATAAGAGAAACCTATGATACCTTAAAAATAAAACCCATTGAACTTAACTATAAAAAATTAGATGAGAACAACGGATTGGGTCCTTATTTTAGAATGATTTTAGGGGAAGAATTAAAAAAGTGGTGCAAAGAACACAAACGCTATGATGGGAAGAAATATGATCTTTACAGAGACGGACTTAAAATTTATACTACTATTAATCCAAGAATGCAGCAATATGCAGAAGAGGCTGTAGACATGCATTTGAAAGAAATGCAAAGTATTTTGAATGCTCAGGAAAACCTTAAATCAGGAAAAGTTTGGAATGGGAGAGAATCTGTACTTGAAGCTGCAATAAAACAAACAGATCGTTGGAAGAATATGAAGAAGGATGGTACAGATGAGGATGATATTCGCAAAAGTTTCAATGAAAAAGTAAACATGAAAATCTTTGCATGGAATGAAAATCATGAAAAAGATACCTCAATGACACCTTTGGATTCTGTCAAATACTGTCGTCAAATTTTGCAATGTGGATTTATGGCAATGGATCCATTAAGTGGTGAAGTGAAAGCATGGGTTGGTGGTTCTGATTTTAAAAATTTCAAGTATGATCACGTTAATTTTAATACTAAGCGTCAGGTTGGTTCTACTATCAAGCCTTTGTTATACAGCTTAGCAATTGAAGAAGCTGGCTATACACCAAGTAGCATGGTTGAAGATGTGCAGCAAAGTTTTGGTGAATATGGATTAGTGCCTGCAACTACAACGTCCTGTACAGGCGCTACAATGCCTATGTCACAAGCATTGGCAACTTCTAAAAACTGCGCTACAGCCTACATCATGAAACAGTTAGATGCAAATGGAAATAATGGCGCAAAAAGATTTGTTGATTTTTTAAAGCGTTGTGATTTTCAAACAAAATTAGATGCGTATCCAAGTATTGCTTTGGGAGCTTGTGAAATATCATTATTCGAAATGATGCAAGGGTATAGTATGTTACCCGGAAGAGGATTTAGTGTAAAGCCCATTTTCATTACAAGAATTGAAGATAAAAATGGTAATGTTTTAGAAACCTACACGCCAAAACGTAAAGAAGTTATTAGTGATGTTACAGCATATTCTGTAATAAAAATGATGCAAGGTGTAATGCAATTTGGGACAGGTAGAAGAATTTGGAGTTATGATGTAAGTGGAGAAATTGCAGGTAAAACTGGAACAACAAATGATAACGCAGACGCTTGGTTTATTGGCTATACACCACAATTATTAGCAGGTACTTGGGTTGGGTGTGATGATCGTTTTATCAGATTTAACAGCACTACAAATGGACAAGGTTCTTCGGCAGCATTGCCTATTTGGGCTTACTTCTACCATAAAGTAATCAATGACCGTAATTGTGGCATCGATACAAAAGCTGTATTTAGTAAACCAGATCAATTAACGAATGACATTGTAATTGATGGGATTAATGGTTTTGTTCCTGATCCAGGTACGCAAATTGAAGATGGAAATACAGGTACCAGTTCTGAGTATGAAGATGGCTCTATACCTCCCATAATTAAAAATGCTGATGAAATAATTATGCCGAATAATGCACCAACAAAAAAAGAAATTCCTGCGGATAAACCTGCAACAAAGCCGGCAATAATTTCACCTACAAAACAAGTTCCTAAAACATTAATGCCCAAGAAAAACACATAAAAAAAATGCAAGATCATTCTTGCATTTTTTTTAAATCAATGATATGCATATTTAAGCACTTGCTTTAATCTTTTTGATTGCTTCTGTAAGTTGAGGTAATACTTCAAAAGCATCGCCCACTATCCCATAATCAGCTGCTTTAAAAAACGGCGCCTCGGGATCTTTGTTAATTACAACAATAACTTTACTTCTGTTTACGCCCGCCAAATGTTGTATTGCACCGCTAATACCAATTGCAATATATAAGTTGGGAGCAATTTGTACTCCTGTTTGTCCTACGTGCTCATGATGTGGTCTCCAATGTGCATCACCAACTGGTCTGCTACAGGCTGTTGCAGCCCCTAATTCTTTTGCAAGATCTAGCAATATTCCCCAATTTTCTGGACCCTTTAAGCCACGACCACCGCTTACAACAATATCTGCTTCGGTAAGTGGAACTTCACCACTTATTTTGTTGACATCAATTACCCTAACTTTTGGCAAACCCACTGTAATATTTAATTCTGAAACTTCAGCAGTACCATCTGTAAATGAAGTATAAAAGCTATTGGGATTGATTGCAATAATTTTAATAGGAGTGTTGATTGATACATTTGCAAATGCTTTACCGCTGAATACAGTTTTCTTTACTACAAAACCATTTGTTGTGTCGGGTAATGCACAAGCGCCTGTTACAATACCTGCTTGTAATTTTGCTGAAACCCTTGCAGCAACAGCCTTTCCGGTTTGATTATGAGAGAATATTAGAACATTGGCACCTGTTTCATTTGTTGCAGTTGCAATTGCTGCTGCATAAACTTGTGCGTCAACCACATTCAACTTTGTATTTGAAATGGTATAAACTTTTTTAATGCCATATTTCCCTAATTCTGGTAAATTATCGTTAACGGTTCCTAAAACCAAGGCATCAGCATTCGTACCCAATTGATTGGCAACAGATACCCCATATGTTAATGCTTCGAAAGATGATTTTTTTATTTGATTATCTGTTTGGTCTATGATGATAAGTACGGACATGTTATTTAATTTAAACTTAGTAATTCAATATTTTTTCAAAATGAAATTCATTCAATCAATTCCTTAAAAAGCTTTTGCTTCCTCATGTAACAATCTTGCTAATTCAGCTACATTATCTGCTGCAACTAACTTCACATTGGCTTTCGCAGGTGGCAAATCAAAACTTACAATACTAGTTAAAGCATTAATGGTAATTGGTTCTGATACTTTCAATGGTTTAGTGCGAGCAGCCATAATACCTCGCATATTTGGAATTCTTTGTTCTGCTACTCCTTTCTGACAGCTTACAACCAATGGAAGTGTTACTTCTGCAGTTTCTTCGCCACCATCTATTTCTCTTGAAACCTTGGCTGTATTGCCTTCTATTTCAAGCCTTGTGGCTAAAGAGATATAAGGCATATCCAATAACTCTGAAAGCATTCCACCAATAGATGAGCTATTGTAATCAATTGTTTCTTTTCCTGTTAAAACAAGATCGTAATTACCATTTTTTGCAACCTCTGCAATTTGTGCTGCAATACAATAACTATCGTCACTATCAACGTTTATTCTGATTGCTTCATCGCCACCCAATGCGAGTGCTTTTCTGATGATTGGTTCACAATCAACCCCACCAACTGTAATTAAGTGTATTGTATTATTTGCATCTTGTTCTTTCAATTCAATTGCTTTTACTAAAGCATACCATTCGTCATAAGGGTTTATAATCCATTGTACGCCTGCTTCTTCAAATTTTCTATTCGAATCTTTAAAAGAAATTTTTGCTGTTGTGTCGGGGGCTTTGGAAATACAGACTAATATTTTCATAGTTAATCAATTATAGAATAATGAATATTATTTAGTTGCATAAACAACTATTTTGCAAATATAATATTGTTTCGTTTTAAACTAAGTTAAAAAATTATTGAAATTTTGTTGACAAGGTTGAATTTTAAATACTTTGTGGTACTTACAATGATAATTTCTTTTTTGTTGAATGCATAGTGAAAAAACTAATTAATTAAAAAAAAGTGAAACTACTGTCTGATTAGATTCAAACTTTTTTGAACAATACTATCAGTTGTATTAACTGCTTCATAATAACCTACGTTATTAAAAATAAATCGGGATATATTGTATTTGATTTTATTTATTGCTTCGTTTTTGAAAATCTCATTATTGCTGATTGATATATTGTCCTTGTATGTAACATACAATAACTTTTTCCAGATTGCTTCATTATCATTTAATTTTTGAAGCAATTCTCCGGTTGTTTTAACTTTTTTTAAATGATATTTATTTTCTAAAAAATACAAATATGCTGTTTTGTTAAGTGTATTTTTTGCATACATCTCTTTAAATTCATTGTTTAAAAAAGTTGTATCCAATTTTACAAAATAATCCGGTACAATCCCTCCGCTACCATAAATTATTTTACCTGCAGGTGTTTTAAAAATTTTACTCTTATCATTAACCATCGAACCATTTTCTAATTCTCCGTTATTATATCTGTCTAATAATTCATCCTGATATTCCTGGGTAGTTTTATTGCTGTATGATTTTTGAATATTTCTACCCAATGGACTATAATATCTTGAAACAGTCAATCTCACTGCACTTCCATCACTTAACTGAAATTGTTGTTGTACTAGTCCTTTTCCAAATGTTCTTCTGCCAACAATAGTAGCTCTGTCCCAATCTTGCAAAGCTCCTGTTAATACTTCGCTTGCACTCGCACTTGTTTCATCAACCAATACAAATAATTTTCCTTTTTCAAACAAACCATCTCTTTTACATTTAAAATCAAATCTTGGACTATGTGTGCCTTGTGTATATACAATTAATTTATCATCATCTAAAAATTCATCAGCTATATCAATAGCTTCACTCATCAATCCACCGCCATTACCTCTTAAATCCAGAATAAGTTTATCCATGCCTTTTTTCTGCAATATTTCCAAATTCTGCATAAACTCTTCATAGGTTCTGTCACCAAATTTATTGATTCGGATAAAACCAGTACCGGGAACAATAATGTATGCAGCATCGATTGTTGAAACGGGAATTGTTCCTCTCGTTACAATTATCTTTTTACGAACATTATCTCTCAAAAGTTCAATTGTTTCTTTACTTCCTTCAACGCCTCTCAATTTTTTTTTAATATCTGCTGCATTGATTTTATTGCCAATCAGTGAAACAGAATCATTCACTTTTAAAAATTTATCTCCAATAGCAATTCCTGCTTTTTCTGCAGGTCCATCTTTAATTACATTGATAACATTCACTGTGTCATCAAAAATTTGAAACTCAACACCAATTCCCTGAAAATTTCCCATCAAATCTTCATTCACATCTTTTAGTTCAGTTGCCGGAATGTATGCAGAATGTGGGTCAAGATGAGATAATAACTCATTAATGGCTAGTTCGCTTATACTGTCAATTTTCACATCGTCCACATATCTTGATTTTACCAAATCAATTATCTCTTGTACATTACCCCTTTTACCAAAACTTAAAAAACTTCTACTGCCGCTATGCTCTCTCAATTGATACCCTAAGTACATTCCCAATGCCATTATCAATGCAAATAAAGTAGGCAATGCAATTTGTAATTTTTTACTTCCCATAAAAATCTGTTATTTGTAACTGTAATTTATTACACGAATATCAGTAAATAAGTTTAAGACTTATTAATTTTAAACTTCGTCGTTATTTTTACAGGGAATAAAACTTTTCGTTTTTTATTTAATTTTTTATTTTATAATTATGATCAAATTGCTTGCTGATAGTGGTGCTACAAAATGTGAATGGTGTTTACTTGTAAATGGGAAATACACACTAATTCAAACACAAGGAATCAGTCCCTATTTTTTAACATTAGAACAGATAACAGCACTACTGCAAAAAGAACTTTTACCTAAAATTAAAAAAGTAAAAGTGGATGAAATCTATTTCTACGGAACTGGATTGAGCAATAAAAATAATGTTGCAATTATTAAGAAAGCACTAAAAAAAGTATTTGCTTCATCTTCTGTTGAAGTAAATGATGATTTATTGGCAGCTGCAAGGGCATTGTGTGGAAATGAAAAAGGAATTGCTTGTATTTTGGGTACGGGTTGTAACTCAGGATACTTTAACGGAAATAAGATTGTGAAAAATAGCCCTGGTTTGGGATATATTTTAGGTGATGAGGGCAGTGGTGCATATCTCGGAAAGAAAGTGATTCAATATTATTTGTATAAAACTTTTGATGACGATCTGATGGTAAGATTTGATAAAGCATTCAATACTAATAAAAATGAAATATTAGATTCTGTTTACAAGAAACCTTTGGCCAATCGATATCTGGCAGGATTTACTAAATTCTTGGTAGACAACAGAGGTCATTATATGATTGAAAATATTATTGAAGACGGTCTGAATGATTTTTTCTACAATCATTTATATAAATACAGAGAGAGTTGGATATTGCCAATCAACTTTGTTGGAAGTGTTGCATTTGGATTTAAAGATGTATTAAAAGATTTATGTAATGCTTATGAATTAGAATTGGGTAAAGTGCTTAAAAAACCAATGACCGGCTTGATTAATTTTCATAAGTGATGTATTTTTGAACGTATAAATACGCAATAAAATGCGTTAATTTGCAGTTATGAATACATTTGTAAGAGTTACAGAACAATCCTCTAATTACAGGCATGTTGAACAAATGAGTGTTGCAGAAATTTTAATGCACATTAATAATGAAGATAAAACAGTACCCATAGCTGTTGAAAAAGCAATTCCTCAAATTGAAAAACTATCCACAATTATCAGCGATAAAATGTTACTTGGCGGTAGATTATTTTATATTGGTGCAGGTACAAGTGGAAGGTTGGGAATTTTAGATGCAAGCGAATGTCCACCTACTTATGGTGTTCCATACGGAATGGTAATAGGAATAATTGCAGGTGGTGAAAAAGCAATTACTGAAGCAGTTGAATTTGCAGAAGACAGCAATGAAAAAGGATGGGAAGACTTAGCAGCTTACAATATTTGTGATAAAGATATAGTCATTGGTTTGGCAGCAAGTGGAACAACACCTTATGTTATTGGAGCTTTGAATGAATGTAAAAAAAGAAATATTACTACGGGTAGTATTTGTTGCAATCCAAATAGTCCTTTGTCTGCAGCGGCTGATTTTCCAATTGAAGTAGTAGTGGGGCCTGAATTTGTTACTGGAAGCACAAGAATGAAAAGTGGAACTGCACAAAAATTAGTACTGAATATGATTAGTACAACGGTTATGATTCAATTAGGAAGAGTGGAAGATAACAAGATGGTAAATATGCAATTAAGCAATGAGAAATTGGTTGATAGAGGGGTGAAAATGGTAATGGAAAATTTATCTATCAGTGATTATGAACAAGCAAAATTGCTTTTATTAAAACATGGAAGTGTGAAGAAAACAATTGAATTAGAAACAGCGAAAAAGATGACTTAAATTGTTTTTAATTACATCTTTTAATACTTAGTTTTATACAAAAAATAAATGACTATGAAAAAAACAATTTTACCTATTTTATTTGGTGTTCCAATATGCCTTGGATCTGTTTCTGCACAGACTAATAAAGCTTTTGCTATCACATCTGAAACAAAAGGCACAATTCAGTGGAATGCCGTAAAGGAGTTGGATTTATCCACAGGAAATGTTGTTCGTTCCATATTTAGTCCAAGCGAGTTAAAGAATGTAGCATTTAATTTTTTTAATGAAAAGGGGATTGTATCAACCGATGTTACTAGTTTAAGCATTCCTACACAAAATGGTGTTGCTGCTACAGCTTATGATGTAAAACACAATCGATTGTATTTTTCTCAAATGTGGGGTAATGATTTGCGTTATTTTGATTTAAATAACAATGAACTTTCGGTGGTAATTAATCAAGATAAAAATTATTCAACCGGCGTAAGAAATGATGAAAGCAACATAATTACTCGAATGACATTTGCATCAAATGGCAATGGCTATGCAATCACAAATGATGGTAATCAATTGATACAATTTACAACCGATGATAAACCATCTATAACAAATCTTGGTGCATTAATTGACAGCAAAAAAAACAATGGAATGAGCATTCACAATCAATGTACCAGTTGGGGTGGGGATGTCGTAGCAGATGTTTATGGTAACTTATATTTATTCACTGCAAAAAACAATGTCTTCAAAATAAATATCAATACAAAAGTTGCTGAGTTCATTGGCTCGGTAAAAAACATTCCAACAAATTTTACAATAAATGGTGCAGCAGTTGATACTAATGGAGATGTTTTTGTAAGTAGTGCAATCAGTACTGAAAATTATTACACAATCAATTTATCGACTTTACAAGCAAAGCCTGTAAATAAAACAGAATCGTCTGTTTTCAATGCTTCTGACCTTGCAAATAGTAATCTTGCTTACCAAAACACCTTGTCCAAACCAGTATTAGAACAAGAAATTTACAATAACAATATTTCAGTATTTCCTAACCCTGTAGTAAACAAAAACTTTACCCTTCAATTTAATAAAATACCAAATGGTAATTATAATATCGAATTGAATGATGCAAATGGTAAAACAGTTGTTACCAGAAAGGTTTTCATTAATGGCGGCTTACAAAATGAAATATTCATTTTACCAAAAGGAATATCTGCTGGATTGTTTTTAGTAAAAGTTTCAGATACAAAAGGAAAAAATTATTTCTCAGAAAAAATTATTGTACAGTAATATAATACATTTTTTTAAATAAAATAGCCTCCACAATATGGAGGCTATTTTTATGAGAAACAGAAATTATTAAGATCTATTGCTTTGCTGAATTGTTTTCTTTTCTTG
>CANGTN010000045.1 GCA_947456805.1 Chitinophagaceae bacterium
AAAGCCAATGGCTGATTTTGCATTGCTGAAAAAAATTCCTTTAATCTCTGCTACACTTCCAAATGACGGAGGAATTACTGACAATCCATACTTCATATTATTGAATCCAACGCTTCAAACGCATACGCAGGGATTGTATAAATTTTTACAAAAAAATTATTCTACTAACAATATTGTGTATGTAAAAAGAAAGGGGAATTTGGAAAATATGATCCAAAATATTTTTACAGAGATGGGCAAGAATCCATTGTTGACTCCGCTTAAATATAAAACGGTAGAATTAACGGACTCATTTACTGCAAAGCAATTGCTTGTTTCTCTTGACAGTAATAAAAATAATATCGTTTTCTGCGGAAGCATTCAGGAAGATTTTGGTATCAGGTTGGTAAATACTTTGCAAACAAATAAAAGGTACAATGCCGTTGCAGTTGGAATGCCTACCTGGGATGGCATAAAAGAATTTAATAAACCTGCAGCCTTTGATGCAACTTCAAAAGGAATAGAAATAATCTATTCCTCGCCTTACAATTTTTCAAGAACAGAAAAAATAGGAATTGCATTAACGAATAAATACAAAGAAACTTATGCTGCAAGACCGAGCGATTGGGTTTTTAAAGGTTATGAATGTATGTATCATTTTACAAGTTTACTTCTTAAATACGATACCGCTTTTTTAAAACATTTATCTGATAAAAATGCCAAAATTTTTAATGATTTTGACATACAATCTATTCAGGTAAAAAAAGAAGCAATATATATTAACTACCAAGAAAACAAGAAGTTGTATTTTATAAAAAAGCAAGATGGTGTTATTAAAAATGTACAGTAAACTTCATCAATAATAGTTTTATTTTTTCTCAAATTCAGTATTACATTATACTTTAAGGCTACACTTGTAAGTGATATATGTACCAGATCTATTTTCAATGAAAGTGTATTCATAATTAATTTTTAAATACATTTATTTTAAAACTATCTCCATAAATTTGTAAAACTAACAAACGCTTGTTTTTATGCCATTAACAACAATAGCAATTCCATTTAGCGCACTTAAAGAAATCGGTATATCCGCAAATTGCAAAGTAAATTATCAGTTAACTCCTGATGAATTGGTTTTTCAAACACTTGAAAGAAAAGAAGGTATTTTGAATGACACAGGTGCATTGTGTATCAATACGGGAAAATACACCGGAAGAAGTCCACAGGATAAGTTTATTGTAAAGGATAGTTTAACAATCAACACTGTTTTTTGGAATAATTTTAATATTCCTATTGAAACAAAATATTTTCAAAATTTGAAACAGCAAGTTTTAGATTATTTGAATACCAAGGATGAAATTTGGGTAAGAGATGCTTACGCGTGTGCAAATGAAAAATATCGATTAAATATTCGTGTCATTAATGAAAATCCATGGAGTAATTTATTTGCTTACAACATGTTTCTTCGCCCCGATGAAAATTCGTTGGACAATTTTGTTGCAGACTGGCACATTATTCAGGCTCCTGGCTTTCAAGCAAATCCTTCAATAGACGGAACTCGTCAGCAAAACTTTGCTATTGTTTCATTTATTGAAAAAACAATCATTATAGGCGGCACTGGTTACACGGGTGAAATCAAAAAAGGAATTTTTACCATACTCAATTATATCCTTCCTTTAGAGAAAGATGTATTGAGTATGCATTGCAGCGCCAATATGGGTGCTGAAGGAGATGTAGCCATATTTTTTGGATTAAGTGGAACAGGAAAAACAACACTTAGTGCCGACCCCAACAGAAAATTAATTGGTGATGATGAACATGGATGGAACGCAGAATCTATATTTAATTTTGAAGGTGGGTGTTATGCAAAAGTGATTGATTTAAGTGTTGAAAACGAACCTGAAATTTTTAATGCAATACGCCATGGTGCATTGGTAGAAAATGTTTCCTTTGTTGAAGGCACGAATACAATTGATTTTTCAAGTAAAACAATTACTGAAAATACAAGGGTCAGTTATCCGTTACATTATATAAGCAATGCTATAGAGCCGAGTATTGGAGGTTTACCAAAAAATATATTCTTTTTAACTTGCGATGCATCAGGAGTTTTACCCCCAATAAGTAAGTTAACACCCGGACAGGCAATGTACCAATTCATCAGTGGCTACACTGCAAAAGTTGCAGGAACGGAAGCTGGAATTACAGAACCTAAAAGTACTTTCAGTGCTTGTTTTGGAGCTCCTTTCTTACCATTACATCCGGGAAAATATGCCGAAATGCTAGGTAAAAAAATGAAAGAAAATAAAGTTAATGTTTGGATGATAAATACCGGTTGGAGTGGCGGACCTTATGGTATTGGCAAAAGAATGAAATTGAGTTATACCAGAAGTATGATTACTGCTGCGTTAAATGGCAGCTTAGAAAATGTTGAATATGAAATACATCCAATTTTTGGTGTACTCATTCCAAAACATTGCCCAACGGTTCCAGTTACAATTTTAAATCCACGATATACATGGGCAGACAGAGATGCTTATGACACAGCAGCAAAAAAATTAGCTTCGGAGTTTATTAAAAACTTTGAAAAATATGCTGAAAATGTAAGTGAAGAAATTAAATCCGCAGCACCTAAAATTTAAAATTGAATGGCAAATAACTGATTATTAAAACTTAGGGCATAACGGAATAAACTTTGAACTTTGGTATTTGTCAAAAAAGCCAATGTAACTCAAAGAAAACTCAATACCGCCTCTACCCTGGCTTACAGTTTTAAGATTAGAAATATTTGCATCATAACTAAATGCCAAAGAAATTGGTTGAAAATCAAGTTTGACAATTGGTATAATTGCATCTGATGCTCTTAGAAATGCACCGAGATGGATTGTATAAATTGGATTATCTAAATCATCACCAATTTTATAAGAATACAGGGCTCCGCCGATAAGTTCTTCGTATGTGCCTTGTTGGCTATAATCGGCATGTATTGTAAAATAAGAAGTTTCATTGATTGAAAATTTTACTCCGGAGCTGAAAACAATTTTAGGCTGAAGTTCAACCTGAGGATTTTTGTAAAATGAATTTTTAGGTCGGTTAAAGTGGTGGTAAGCAAGCCCAACAAAGTAGTTATTTGTGGGTTTATCATATCCCATTCCCGAGTTAAAACTAATACCTATACTTCCATCTAAATAAGAAAAGTTTGATAAAGAGAAAGGTTCTCCGTCGGGTAGTGAGGGATTGTAGCCGTTAGCATCATATTGATTATTGGTTGTGATTCGGGTTCTGTCAAAACTACGTTGTACAAAACCACCCATAAACCCAAGAGAAAGATATTTATTCTTTTCTCCACTTAAGGCTTTGCTATAATTAATGATGGGTAATGCGCTGATAGTACTTAGGGATGCTGCTCCGGCTTTATCATACATCATCTGAAGACCCATACTTACAAAATCAAGTCCCTTACCTATAGGTTTCTTCATATCAAAATTTAATGACCCTGTTTGAAAGGGAGTGGCAACAGTTGCCCATTGAGTCCGGTATATACTTTGTACCCTGATGTCACCCTGAAAGATGCCTGCCAATGATGGGTTGCGTAATAATGGCGTTTCAAAAAATTGCGAAAAATGTACATCTTGTGCATTAGCTTCGTGTAGACTTACCAATAGCAAAATAAAAATAATTTTTAAGCGATATAAGGACTTAAAAAGAAAAATGAAATGAGAATATAAGTTCAGTTTATTAGCCATTCAATATAAATAATCTTTATTTTATAAAATTTTACCTAAGCAAGGTTACATCTCCTTTCATTGTTCTAATTTGATTATTAGCGCACATAAATTCAATAACATATACAAAAACATCTGTTGTTAGTTTGGCACCTTTAAAAGTACCATCCCAACCATTCATTTCATTATTAGGACTAAAATCTGTGTTACTAAATATTTGTTGCCCCCACCTATTAAAAATTCGCATACTTTTTACAGATATTAAGCCTTTGCCCCTTGGGTAAAACCGATCATTAACACCATCTCCATTTGGAGAAAATGTATTGGGAATGAAAATATTTGAATTATCACAAAGCGCTTCTATTACCACTTGATCCCTGGTTTTGCAACCACCCAAATTAGTAGCCTCAATGGTATATTTAATTGAGCTATTTACTAAAGCAATTGGTGTTGGACAATTGTTGCAACTAAGCCATTTATCTGGTGTCCATTTCCACTGAGTGACGTCTGATGAACTTGTACTATTCAATAAAATATTCGATCCAACATTTGCGGTAATAAAACTATCTATGATATTTATCATAGGTATAGGGTAAACTTTTATAGTTACATATCCAGTATCTACAAAACAATTTTTTGTATCACTTCCGTAAACAACATAATTTGTTGTTGTGATTGGATTTGCAATGGGATTGGGAATAGTTGCATTATTGAGTGATGCAGCAGGAGACCAATTATAAATATCAACACCAGACGCTTTTAATTGCGCTGATTCTCCAACACACAAAGTATCGGTTGCGGAAACCCTTACATTCATTTTTTGAATCACGTTTACATAAACCGAATCTGCAGACTTGCAACCAAAAGAATTTGAGCCTATTACTTTATACATTGTAAGTACATTGGGGTTTGCGGAAGGGTTAGGACAAGCAGTACAACTTAGTGACGGATGACTATTCCATACATAAGAAGTAGCCCCTGTAGCAAGTAAAGAAATGGTTTTGGAATTACAGACAAAAGTATCAACACCTGCATCAGTTAATGGTGTTGGGTGAATTATAATACTTTTAAAGACTGAGTCTTTACATCCTACAGTATTAGAGGATGTCGCGTATATAATGTACGTGCCCGGACTTGAATAATATTGTTGTAATGGTGTTTGTACTGCAGCTGTGTTACCATTTGCAAAATTCCAATTCCAAATAATTGGTAATGTATCTTGTTTTATAATTTGCGCAGTATAAGTTAATGGAGCGTTTATACAGCCAACCGAATCTCCAGTTATTTTTATTAATGGAGTTTGGTTTATTTTAATTGGGAGCCTTAAGGTGTCTGCATCATTACAACCCAAGCTTGTGGTTACATTTAAGGTAACCATGTATGATCCAGGCTGTGCGTAAAAATGAGATGGGTTTTGCAAATTTGAAGTGGTATTGTCACCAAAATTCCAAACATAAGTATTTACATTATCGTTGTTAATAACACTCGAGTCAACGAAATTAATTCTTACTGAATCACAGTATTGGTTAGGAAAATTTTTAATATACGAAGTAACATCAGCTACACGAATTGTATCGGTTCCTATAATAGGTACTTGACAACCGAATGTATCAATAAGAATTATCTTGGGTATAAAAAACCCTGGATTTGAATATTGATGAGTTACAATAGAATCAGTGGTTAAAATAGTATTCCCGTCGTTAAAATCCCATAAGAAAGAACCATTGTTTTGGGATGTTGCCTTAAATAATGTACTACTATTTTTACAAAAACTTAACGGAGTATATAAAAATGAGCCTGTTGGTCCTTTCACAGTTATCTTTTTTACTACCGAATCTACACAGCCTCCATAACCATAAGCTATCAATTTTAAATTAAATTGACCTACATAATTATAAAAATGAGAAACCGTGTCAAATGTTGAAAAACTACCATCCCCAAAATCCCAGTATATATTTGTAGCGTACGATGATTGATTAACTACTTTAATAAAATAAGGATAACATTTACCAGAAGTGTCTCCTACTAAAAAACTGAAATTGGATTTTGAATTTGCTACATGTATGTATTTAACCTTAACTATACTATCGGTGCAACCAAATAAATCAGTAATTTTTAGTTTGATTGTATAATAACCGGAATCTAAGTAAACGTGAAGAGGATTTTGGGATGTATCCGTTGTATTATCACCAAAGTTCCATAAGTAATTTAAATTCAGACCTTGTGATAAATTATTAAATTGAATATTTGTACTACTGCATTTTAAGGTGTCAGGAGAAATAAAATCTGCTATTGGCTTCGTAATTAATACTGCAGATGATTTTGTAATTGAGTCTACACAACCATAGGAATCTTTAATCTGAAGTTTTACATCATAAAAGCCTGAAAGATTATATTGGTGAGAAAATGGAGGAGAATTGAGCGTATCCACTTTACCATCTCCATAAGACCAAATCCATTGATTTATAGGATGAATACCATCATTAACTGAATTATCAACAAAATTCATAGTTTTATTCAAACAAGTACCCGCAACATTTGAAAAATCTGCTTTAGCACCAAATATTGTAATTGGCAATACTTGTGAAATTGTATCTATACAACCGTAAATATCTGTAATAATTAAAGTTGGGTTTAAGATTCCTGCATTAAAATAGCTATGAGATATTGTTGAAAGATTGCTTCCGGATTGTGTATTGGCATCTCCAAAATTCCAAGTATAGTTTGTAATTGTTAAATTATTGATACCAGTTGTAGAAAATTGCACATTAGAAAGCCGGCAAAAAACAGACCCATTGGTTGAAAAGTTTGGATTAGAAGTGCTGATTTGTGTTAATTCTGTCATTGTATTGGTACAACTATCATTTGTAACGGTAAGTTTTACTAGATAATTCCCAACTCCCGGAAAAATATGAACCGGATTTGGCAAATTTGAAAATGTACCATCCCCAAAATCCCATAAATATGTTTGTGCTCCAATAGACTGATTTATATACCTTCTTTGTAAGGGAGTATCACAACTAAAGGTTTTTATGAATCGAGCAATAGGTGGCAATATATATACATATTTAGGTATTTTTAATGTGTCTTTACAATTATTATTAGACACAATCAATGTAATTGTGAAGTACCCTGTATCTGAATAATTATGAGATGGATTTTGAATATTAGATGAGCCGCCGTCTCCAAATTGCCAAAACCATGATGTTACAGCTCCTAAGGTAGAATCTGAATAGTTTATTGTTGTTGATGCACAACTAAATATGGGTAAAGCAGAAAAGTTTGCAATAGGTTTTGAAAATAATTGAACTGCATTGTTTACAACCAAAGTATCCTTACAACCACTGGCAGTAGAAACAATTAAGGTTATATTGTAGTTGCCAACATTAGAATAGGTATGGGTAGGATTTGCCCCTGTGACGATACCAGACCCATCCCCGAAATCCCATTGATAAAGTGTAATTGGATAAATAGTTTCCACAAGTGCACTGTATGATGCAGTATATGGTGCGCAACCTAAATATGGAATAACCCCTATTAAATTTTTGATTGTGGGTGGAATTATTTTAACCAAATCAATTTTTTTTAGGGAATCCACACAACCTGAATCACTTATTGCCAGCAACATCACAGAATATGTTCCAACTTGATTATAAGTATGTATTACATTTTGTTGTGTAGATGTAACACCATCTCCAAAACTCCATTGATAACTGGTAGCTCCTGTTGAATTATTCGTAAAATTTACATTTAATGGAACATCACAAGAGGTGAAATTACTTTGGGTAAATGCTGCTATAGGTTTTGGAAGTATTATAACAGGCTTTATAATGGTATCATTACAAGCTCCATAATTTGCTATTAAAGTAACATTGTAAGTTCCAGGGTTATTATAAACTTTAATTGGATTAGCAATTGTTGAGGCTGTACCATCGCCAAAATTCCAAGTAACACTAAGTGCTGTTGGAGTTGTATTACTTGAAAAATTTACAGGCGCTCCAGCGCAACGCCCAATGGCATTGAAATTAACAATATGTGTATTTACACTAACCAACCCATTTTGAGTTAGGGTGTCTGTACATCCGAAATTGTTTGTAACAATTAATGATACCGTATAGTTTCCAGCATTTAGATAAGTATGGGTGGGACTATTGAGATTTGATATAGAACCATCTCCAAAATTCCACAAATAACTAAGCATACCGCCACCGGTTGATGTATTTATAAAATTTACATTAACTGGCACATCACAAATTGAGGGGGTGTTACCAAGAAAAAAATTAGCTTCTGGACCTGTAACAACATTAATATAATTTGTTTTATTTATAATTTTTATACAACCAAAACTATTTTTCACACGCAATGTAACGCTGTATAAACCTGCTGCGGCATAAGTATGAAATGGATTTTGAAGAGAGGAAGTTGTGCCATCTCCAAAATCCCAAGTCCATTCTGTAATATTACCTGAATTGTTGGTGGTTAAATCATTGAATTGAACCGGCAGTGGATAACATCCCGAGGTAACTGACGCTGAAAAATTAACGGCTGGCAATTCACTTACAAAAATATAATTTATCTTTTCTATTGAATCTTTTCCAATTGCATTTTGTATCACAAGTTTTATAGTGTAACTACCGGGGAAAAAATATGTTGTAGTCGGATTTTGCTGAGTTGCTGTTGTTCCATTTCCCAAAGACCACTTCCATTGTGTAGGGTTACCTGTTGATTGATCTGTAAAGCTAACAATCAGTGGTGCACAACCTGATATGGTATTTGATGTAAAATTTGCGGCTAATTGAGCCCATACCTTTTGAGTATTGCTTAAAAGTAAAAAGCAAAACAAAAAGTAAAGAATCATTTGCTTTTTCAACATCATGTGCTAAAAATTAGTGACAAAAAAACTGAATCCGTTGAATAACATATTGAATATCAATTTATTTTGTCGGATAAATTGAACATGAAGCTATTAAAAAAAACTGAAAACAAAAACAATATTTTATCTCGATTAAACTCAAAAAAAGTATGCTTTAAATAAATTATTTAAAAAAAACAATCTAAACATCATTAACAAAGCGTTACAAAGCCAACAATAAAAAAAAATAAAAATTTTATTCCTAAATTATATTAAGTATAAACAAGTGATTTTTTATTTAATTTCAATTAAAATGATAATTTTAAAAAATTACTTCTTAGTTAAATCCATTTCATAAAAAACTCCCCCCTCAGTTTTTGCATAGCTTCCTTTATTTGTAGAAACAGCTCTTGTTACTGTCCAAGTTCCTGCTAGTTTTTCCAAAGGTGTAGGTGGGGTTGAATTAAAATTAGCAGTAAAAGTAAAATTAGTGGAATTACCTGACCAAGTGCCGTTAACTGTTGAAGCACCTGTCTTATTTGCCAATGATGTTCCATTTGTCAAATATTGAAATTCCCAACCTGAAAAGCTGTTTGTAATATCTACACTCGACTGTTTGAAACTAGTCACAGTCCATATTCCGTCAGTAATTGCACCAACAACTACTTCTTCCTTTGCCGCATCTACCGCTTTTTTACAACCAACATTTAGAACAATGTTTATTGTAATTGTAGCTATTAAAAAATACTTTCTCATAAACTAATTTTGATTAAAAACATGTTAGTAACCCAAATATATACCATTTCCAATTTTATCAAGCTATTAGTAATCTACAGCAAACTAATAGTCATAGCAAGCTAATGTTCTTTTTTTCAAAAAAAATTATTGTTTAATATTCAATTGTATGATACAAGTCACTTTACCTTCTAATAATTCATAGTAACTTGAACTGATAAGAAATAAAAAAAATAAAATACAACAAGCAATTTCCTGGGTAAAAAATATTGGTAATACTAAGCAGTTGAAAGTTTGATCCTTTTAAAAATTTATATTAAAAACACTAACTATTCTTTACCATATTATCAAAAAAAACACCCTCAACATTTTTCATTTGAGGGTGTAATTATAAACTGATTTTGATTGTTATTCTTCAGTAGGTTTTGAAGGTCTTGGAGATTCTTCCTGACGTTCAGGCTTTGGCATTAAAGCTTTTCTGCTTAATTTAAATTTACCAGTACGAGGATCAATTTCTAACAATTTGACTTTTACTTTATCACCTTCTTTGAAGATCCCTTCCATAGTTTCAATTCGCTTCCAGCTGATTTCACTGATGTGTAACAAACCTTCTTTCTTAGGTAAAAACTCTACAAAAGCACCAAACTCTTTAATACTTTTTACAGTAGCTTCATAAACAGTTCCAACTTCAGGTACAGCAATTAAACCTTTAATCCAAGCAACTGCTTTATCTAATCCTTCTTTTACAGGAGAAAAGATACTTACTTCTCCAGTGTTACCAACTTCTTCAATATTAATTGTTGTTCCTGTTTCACGTTGAATTTCTTGTATTACTTTACCACCCTGACCAATTACTGCACCAATAAATTCTTTGTCAATTATTAATTTCTCCATTCTTGGAGTATGTGGTTTCACTTCAGAACGAGCAGCAGGAATACAATCGTACATTGCATCTAAGATGTGCATACGACCTTCTTTTGCCTGTTCTAATGCAGCTCTCATCACATCCATACTTAAACCATCAATCTTGATATCCATTTGTACACCACAAATACCATCTCTTGTACCTGTAACTTTAAAGTCCATATCTCCCAAATGATCTTCATCGCCTAAAATATCAGTTAAGATTGCGTATTTGCCATCAGTAGCTCTTGTTATCAATCCCATAGCAACTCCGCTAACATGTTTAGGGAAAGGGACACCCGCATCCATTAAAGCCAAACTTCCTGCACAAACTGTAGCCATACTTGATGAACCATTACTTTCCAATACATCACTCACAATCCGTGTTGTATATGCATAATCATTGGATGGCATCATTTGTTTCAAACTTCTCATTGCCAAGTTACCATGACCTACTTCTCTTCTACCAGGACCTCTCATCATTTTCACTTCACCTGTACTAAATGGTGGGAAGTTATAATGTAAAATAAATTTGCTGTAATCACTGCTCGCAGCACTTTCTATCAACAATTCATCTAAAGGTGTTCCTAAAGTAACAGTAGTTAAAGATTGTGTTTCACCACGTGTAAATAAAGATGAACCATGTGGAGATGGTAAAATATCAGTTTCCATTGATAATGGACGAACAACATTTAAAGCCCTACCATCTAAACGGATTCTGTCATCCAACATCATATCTCTTACAACATAATATTGCAAGTCACCAAAATATTTGTTTAATAATTTTTTATCTGCATCTTCCAATTCTGCAAATGCCTCTTTCACTTCGTCAAACAATTTGTTGAATGCATCACTACGCTCATGTTTGCTACTAGCACTTTTTGCAATAGCATACATTTTATCTTTAGCAAATTCATATATTTTTTGTTCAAGTTCATCGTTAGCATAAGGCTTAGGATAATCTCTTTTTGAAGTGATTCCTTTTTTTGCTCTTAGTTGTTTTTGTGCCTCTATCTGAACACGGATTGCATCGTGAGCAATTTCTAAAACTTTGATTAAATCTTCTTCACTACACTCTTTACTTTCACCTTCAACCATCATCAAATTCTTTTCTGTAGCTGCTATGATAAAATCCATATCAGCAGTTTCTAATTGACTACGAGTAGGATTTACCACAAATGCTCCATCAATTCTTGCTACACGAACCTCACTGATAATTTCTTTGATAGGCACATCAGAAACAGCCAATGCAGCAGATGCAGCTAAACAAGCCAATGCATCTGGCATTACTTCTTTATCAGAAGATATTAAGGTGATTAATACCTGAACATCGCAGAAATAATCTTCCGGAAACAAAGGACGCAGAGCTCTGTCAACCAAACGGCTAATCAAAACCTCATAGTCACTTAATCTTCCTTCGCGCTTAAAAAAAGAACCTGGAATACGGCCTGCACTTGCAAATTTTTCTTGATAGTCTACAGACAATGGAAAAAACGATTGACCTTCTTTTGGTGCTTGATTGGCAACAACAGTTGCCAACATGATACAATTACCTTGACGAACAGTAACAGATCCATCTGCCTGACGGGCTAACTTGCCCGATTCTATTATTACTTCAGCCCCACTTGGTAACTGAAAACTTGATTGTATTGGTTGTGATAACATACTTTAATTTTAAATTGGTGTAGATAAACTTTTGAAAGAAAACAACTTAGGCATAAATAAAATATTCCCAACATCTAGGGAGAAGTTGGGAATTGCTGTATAAGTTGATTGGAAAACAACAAAAACAAAACACCTTTCTTCCCCGCATGGGGATGAAAAGATTTATTTTCTTAATCCTAATCTTTCAATCAATGCTCTGTAACCTAAAAGGTTGTGTTTTTGTAAATAGCTAAGTAAACGCTTACGTTGACCTACCATTTTCATCAAGCCTCTTTGGGTAGAGAAATCTTTTTTGTTTTGTTGTAAATGCTTACTGATATCCAAAATTCTTTCAGTTAGTAAGGCAACTTGCGCTTCAATTGAGCCTGTGTTGGCAGCTTTTCCGCCAAACTCAGTAAAAATGGCTACTTTTTTTTCTTTTGTAATTGACATTTTTGAATTCTTTAGTTGAAAATTCGTACAGAATTTTCGGGTCTTAGTTTTTAATTTGGCAGCAAAAATAGGGATTTCCGTTAATATTCAAACGTGCAATAAGAATATTTTTTTAGCAAAGCGAATGAAAGTGAGAAGTTGCCTATAATCTACATTTATATTTGTTATCTACAACAATCCCTTAGCCTTGCAAAAAATAGTTTTTACAGTAACCAATGATTTAATATTTGATCAACGTATGCAACGCATTTGTAGATCTATGGCTGCAGCAGGTTACGATGTGCTTTTGGTTGGCAGAAAACGACCAAACTCAACAACATTTCATCCTTCCAATTTCAAATGCAAAAGAATTACTTGTTGGTTCAATAAAGGCATTGGATTTTATGCAGAATATAATATAAGGCTTTTCTTTTTTCTTTTATTTATTCAAGCAGATGCATTTTGTGCAATTGATTTAGATACTATTCTTCCTAATTATTTTGCTGCTGTAATCAGAAGAAAAAAAAGAATGTATGATGCTCATGAACTATTTACCGAACAAAAAGAAATTGTTGTAAGGCCTTTGATACAAAAGATTTGGCTTGCTGTTGAAGCTTTTGCAGTTCCAAAGTTTGCCCATGGCTATACTGTAAATGAATTTATAAAAAAAGAATTGAACAGAAGATACAAAGTACAATATAACATTATCAGAAACTTACCGAAAAATAATATTGAAAAAGAATCCTATCCAGAAACCTTTATAAAATTACCAAGTCAATTTATAATTTATCAAGGAGCAGTAAATGAAGGCAGAAGTTTTGAAACCTTGATTCCTGCAATGAAACAATTCGATATCCCTTTATTGATTTGCGGTAATGGAAATTTTTATCAACAAACAAAAGCACTGATACAATTTCATCAAGTTGAGGAAAAAGTGATGATGCTTGGTTATGTTGCACCGGATGAATTAAAATTAATTACCCCAAAAGCATTATTTGGATTGACTTTGTTTGAAAAAACAGGGTTAAACCAATACTACTCATTATCCAACAGGTTTTTTGACTACACCATGGCAAATATTCCGCAGGTTTGTGTAGGTTATCCCGAATACAAAGCAATTAATGATATTTATCCAACTGCTTTGCTCATTGATGACGTGGATGAACAAACAATTGCAAATGCAATGAACAAATTGTACCAAGATAATGTTCTATATAAAAAATTACAAGAAAATTGTAAACAAGCAAGTGCAATCCTTAACTGGGAAAATGAAGAAAAAAAATTAATTGCATATTGGAAAGAAATTTTTGAACAACATGGATAAACACTTACACATCATCAATTTTACGGTTCCCTACCCTGCTGATTATGGTGGTGTGATTGATTTATTTTGGAAACTACCTGCATTACAAGCGCAAGGTGTACAGATACATTTACATTGTTTTGATTACGGCAGAGGAAAACAATCTGAGCTGAATAAATATTGTGCTTCAGTTGATTATTATGAGAGATCAAAGGGTTTGAGAGGATTTAATTTAAACTTGCCCTACATTGTTTCAAGTAGAAAAAATGAAATGTTGTTTAATAATTTATTGAAAGATGATTATCCTATTTTAATGGAAGGAATTCATAGTTCTGCATTACTAAATGACGAAAGATTTTCGCATAGAAAAAAGTTCGTTCGCATACACAATGTTGAATTTGAGTACTACAAAGATTTATCAAGAAATGCAACTTCCTTTTTTAATAAAATGTATTACCTAAGAGAAAGTGCATTACTCAGAAAATACGAATACAATATTGTAAATAAGGCAAACGCCTTTTGGGGTGTAACTATCAAAGATGTTGATGTATATAGAAATGAATTGGGTTGCACTTCTATTGATTATTTGCCATTGTATTTGCCTGAAAACTGGATTGTAAATACCCAAGAAGGTTTTGGCAATTACTGTTTGTACCAAGCAGATTTGAGTGTTGATGCAAACGAGAAAGCTGCTATCTGGTTGCTCGAAAATATTTTCAATACATTAGAAATCCCATTTGTAATTGCAGGTAAAAAACCAAGTAATTATTTACAAAAAGCAGCCCATCGCCTACAACACACCTGTATTGTAGCCAATCCTGATGAAAAAGAAATGCAGGATATGATTGCAAAAGCCCATGTAAATATTTTGCCAAGCTTTAGCAACAGCGGAATTAAATTGAAATTAATCAATGCATTGTTCAAAGGAAAACATTGTGTTGTGAACACCGCATCTGTTGCAGGCAGTACCTTAGAACAATTGTGTCATATTGCAGATGATGTTGAAGGCATGCAAAAAATAATTAAACAATTATTTGAACAACCCTATTCAATCAGTGAAATCGGCATGAGAACTCAACTATTGCAGCAAACTTTCAACAACGAAAAAAATGCCAAACAACAAGTGCAATGGATTTGGAATTAATTATCTAAAGAAATTATTACAACCCATCTACTACTCACTTACAATAGC
>CANGTN010000046.1 GCA_947456805.1 Chitinophagaceae bacterium
CAGAGCAAAAATACTCTGGAATAAAAATTGTAGGAACCTACAGTCCTCCATTTGCTGAAAAATTCTCTGAAACAGAAAATAAAAAAATTATTGATATTATTAACAAAGCTAATCCCAATGTTTTATGGGTAAGTCTAACAGCGCCCAAGCAAGATTATTGGATATTTGAGAATTTAAGCAAACTCAATGTCAATATTGCAATAGGCGTTGGAGGAGCTTTTGAAGTAACTGCCGGCTTAATAGACAGAGCACCTAAATGGATGCAAAATTTTGGATTAGAATGGTTGTTTCGATTATATAAAGAGCCAATGCGTATGTACAAACGGTATCTTTTTGAAGCACCCAAAATTTTTCCAATTATTTTAAAACAAAAATTAATTAAAAAGGAAATTTAACATTATGGATTTCTTCTTGCAATTAAAAAGTAAGTATAATGATATTCCTAAAGAGGTACGTAGATTTCTTGTCAGAGCAATTGTCGTTTTTATTACTTGGAAATTAATATATCACTTATTCCTTTTTTCTAACAGAGTAATAGATGCACCATTTACTCAAATTGCCAGCTTTGGAACAGAACAAATTCTTAAAGTTGTATATCCTCAGAGTGTCTTTCAGGTAAAAGAACATTATCGTAATTATAGTTTAACAGATTCATCCCGAGTATATACCAATATCATATATAAAGATAACAAGCCTGTTTTGGGTATTGCAGACGGTTGTAATGCTTTAGAGTTAATTATTTTATTTTGTGGGTTTATAATTTGTATTCCATCAAATTTAAAAAGAATGATTATTTTCTCTTTTTTAGGGATTTGTCTTCTTTATTTGGTAAATATTATAAGGTGTGCAGTAATTGGAATTCTTAATATAAATCAAAATAAGCTCACAGATATTGCTCATCATTATATTTTTAAGCTAATGGTTTATTTAATAATCTTCCTTATTTGGCAAGCATATCTAAAAGGAGTGAATTATGCAAAAAAATAAGAGGGTTTATTTTTCATTATTATTAATAATAATAACCTGTTGGATTGGTTACACAATAATTTATGAAAGTACTTTAAGTGTATTCATAAATCACTACCGATTCTTAAAACATGGAGCAAATTTTTTATTGCTCATTAGTATTTTTATAATTGGTAATTGGGGGTTAAAGTTTTATACACCAATATGGATTTTTTCTTTATGGAATATTTCTTATTTAGTGATAATTGTTATTTTACTTCTACTAGGTATTTTAGATATATTCCTTTATTCATTTTTACTTAATTTCAAGGTAGCAATAGCTTATTTAAGATTTTTCTTTCAAAGTCCAATGCCTTACTTATCATTGTTATTGATATCAAAGTTGGATTTTAAGGTTAAAAAGATCTAATATAAGTATAAATCAACTTTACTATAAAGTCATGTCATCAAACTGGAGAAATAACTATACAATAAGGCTTTTGCTAGATTTTGCAAGTTTAAGTTTTGCATTCATTTGTGTAAGATTATATATAACAAAACTCAGCAATTTTCCAGTAATTTCAACTGCAGAGATTAAGGTTTTTTTTATTAGCTGTTTAATTTGGTATTTCTCAGCTAAGGCTAATAATTTATATGATGATTACAGGTCACGTTCTTTTGCTTATGAAATTGTCCCAATAACTAAAGTTATTATTTTACATTCTGTAATGATGACAGTATTTGTTTTTTATTATTACAACGCTGACAAGTTTCCAAGAACTTTTACATCTTTATATACAATTTTAGTACTTATCATTCTGCCCATTCAAAAATTTGCACAAAGAAGAATCAGGAGAAATACCTTGCGTAAAGGATTCAATTCTAGAAATGTTTTAGTTGTTGGAGGAGGTGATTTAGGGCTGAATTTTTATAAAACGGTCAATAATAATCCCCATTACGGCTATAGAGTTGTTGGTTTTTTAAATGATGAAGAAAACTCGCATTTAAGTAGTTTGTTTTTGGGTAAATTGGGAAATATGCAAGAGGTTTTAGATAATCATATAATTGATGATGTGGTAATTGCATTACCCAATGGTAGTGCTAGTACCGTTGAATCGCTTGTAGAAATTGGTGAAAAAAACACAAAAAGAGTAAGAATTATACCAGATTATTATAGACTTGGTTCAGGTAATTTTAGATTAAGTAATTTTGGATTGTTTCCTATGATTACTGTACGTTCCTTACCTTTAGACGACTCCGAAAACCAGTTTTTTAAAAGGGTTTTTGATGTAATCTGTTCTCTTATTGCTTTTACACTAATATTTTCTTGGTTATTTCCATTAATCGCAATAATTATACGATTAACCTCAAAAGGACCTGTATATTTCATTCAGGAAAGATGGGGTATCAATAATGAAAAGATTAGATGTTATAAATTTAGATCGATGTATACTTACAGTAGTGACATTGGAAGCGATGGGAAATATCAACAAGCCACCAAAAATGATACAAGAATTACAAAAATTGGTAAAATACTTCGCAAAACAAATTTAGACGAACTACCGCAGTTTTTGAATGTTTTAATGGGTAATATGAGTATTGTTGGTCCAAGACCCCATCCAACACCCTTAAATATCGAGTCTAAAGATAATGTAAGGAATTATATGCTTAGACACATTGTAAAACCAGGGATAACAGGATGGGCGCAAGTAAATGGTTATAGGGGCGAAACTGCAAAGCCCGGGCAAATGCAAAAACGGGTAGATTTAGATATTTGGTATATTGAAAACTGGACTTTTTGGTTAGATTGTCAAATTATGTTTCAAACAATAATGAATATGTTTATAGGAGACAAAAAAGCCTATTAGTTTATCATGAAATTAAGATCACTGTTTTTGTTAATCTGTTTGTTGTCATTATTTGCCGGAAATGCTCAAATTAATGAGCCATCTTCAAATGAGGTATATGCTTTTTTGTATCGGATGTCACAAAAAGGGTTGG
This sequence comes from Chitinophagaceae bacterium, assembly GCA_947456805.1. Lineage (GTDB taxonomy): Bacteria > Bacteroidota > Bacteroidia > Chitinophagales > Chitinophagaceae > UBA1930. Next base: position 2,947 of record CANGTN010000046.1, read on the forward strand.
TTGATTTTCGAAATTATATACTTCCTTTGGATAGATCAAGTATTTATGAAGCTTTAGAACACCTTACCAAAACGCAAAATAATTTATCTGAAATAGAGCGTAAAGAGCTTGTTTTTTATCAAAAGGAGTTTTTATTTGATAATAAACTCAGCAGTGATTCTGTTTTTAAACAAACTTTCTTAAGAAAAGATGGCAATAAAAGATTCAGAACCATAAGCTTATCTCAAAATTATTTTCAACTATTTGCCGATCCTTATTTTGGGAGCAGTTATTCGTCTTCTAATAAAGGGTACAATTTGACTTATTTTAATGGCATCAGATTATCGGGTAAACTAGGTAAAAACTGGGGCTTTAGTTTTTCATTTAGAGATGTTAATGAAAAAGGGGATAGCATCAATTTTACAAAAGAATTTACTAATGAAAAGGGGATTGTAAATGCTGGTTCATCTGCAAATCAACTAAATTACAGCGAGGTTAATTTTAATCTAGCATATAAATGGTCTAATGGAATGATTTCTGTTGGTAAAGAAAATATGGTTTGGGGATTTGGTAATGATGCCAACATGATTTTGTCTGCAAAAGCACCCTCATACCCCTATATACGATTAGACTATAAACCTTTTAAATGGCTACATTTTAATTATATGCATGGTTGGTTAATGAGTAATACAATTGATTCTAATAGAACTTACAATACCGGTACAGGTACTTTTGGAGGTATAAGAGAAGTATATGTATCTAAGTTTTTTGCAACACATAGTATAACTGTGAGTCCTAAAAGGGGGCTGGATATTTCTATTGGCGAGTCCATTGTTTACAGCGATAAATTTGATGTGGGTTATTTGTTACCAATAAATTTTTTTAAATCTTATGATCAGTGGACAAGTAATCAAAATATTAATGCTGGAAGTAATGCCCAGTTTTTTGGACAGATAAGTTCAAAAAACCATTTAAAAAACACCCATTTGTATGCTCAAATTTTTATAGATGAAATTAAATTATCAAAGATTTTTGATAAAATTGAAAGAAGAAATCAATTGGGCTATTTGTTTGGGATAAATATAACAGATATTGGTTTGAAATATTTATCTATTGGTGCAGAATATGCAAAAATTAATCCTTTTGTATATAATAATCTATCCCCTGCTCAAACTTACACAAGCAGTGGATATTCTTTAGGAGATTGGATGGGGAGTAACTCAGATAGATTAAACCTGTTTTTTAGTTATACTCCTATTGCTAGATTGAAAATAAGAGGTAATTATCAATTTATTAGAAAGGGGGGATTGGGAACTATTCAACAACAGTATTTACAACAACCACAACCTGAGTTTTTATTTGATCCCAAATTCAATATGGCAATAATTAATATTGATGTTAATTATGAGTGGATTAACTCACTACATTCTTTTATTCAATACAAATGTTCAAAAACTGACAACTTTACATCGAAACAATCTGCGAGTATTTTTTCTTTTGGTTTTTCTTACGGCCTCTAAACCAGCAACCTCAAAAAATTAATTTTATATAATTTTTTTGTATAGATTTCTATTTGTAAAAATCTCCTCATATTTCCCGTCCAAACCAATATTTTTACAGCCTTTAAAAAATATTGGGTGTACACAACAACTTCTTCTACGATAGCAAAGGCTAAAATCAATATTAGCAACCATCTTCTACAAAAAGCACAGCTTATCAATAGCAGCTATGCAAAAAGAAGTTTCGATGTATTATTCTCTCTCTTTTTTCTACTCTTTATTTTTTCTTGGTTATATCCTTTAATTACAGTTGCCATTAAGTTAGAATCTGTTGGTCTTGCTTTGTTCGATCAAGTAAGAATTGGCATAAATGGCAAAACTTTTAAATGCTTTAAGTTTAGAACACTCAAAAATAATCAGGTATCTACCAATCAAGAAAGTTTAACTATGGGTTACAATGCACCAGTAACCAAGGTGGGTGCTTTTTTGAGCGATAAAAACTTAGACGAACTTCCTCAATTTATCAATGAACTATTGGGTAGTATGAGCATTGTAGGCCCACGACCACATGCAATTCCACTTCACAATATATACAGTGAATTTATACCCAATATTAACGATAGACTATTGGTTAAACCAGGCATCATAGGCTTAACACAAATTAAAGGACTGCGTGGCGATCTTGAGGATAAAGAACAAAATAAAATAAACATTCAAAAAAGAGTTGATTACGACATTGAGTATATTACTAATTGGACTTTTAAAACAGATTTAATGATATTTTAAAAAATTATTTTTTAATAAAATGCAAATTTCCATTATCAATACATCCAACAATCAACTACCTGAATATGCTACAACCGGTTCTTCAGGTATGGATATCCGTGCCAATCTTTCCAACCCAATAATACTTCAACCTTTAGAAAGAACTTTAATTCCTACCGGACTCTTTCTAGAAATTCCCACCGGCTACGAAGCACAAATCAGACCACGCAGCGGTTTGGCTATTAAACAAGGCCTTACTTGCTTAAACACTCCAGGCACCATCGATGCCGACTATCGTGGCGAAATAAAAATTATCCTCATCAATCTTTCCAACGAACAACAAACAATCCAACACGGTGACCGAATTGCACAAATGGTTTTTATGAAAATTGAACAAGTACAATTAACATCTGTGGAAATAATTAACGAAACTACAAGAGGGGATGGTGGCTTTGGTCACTCCGGAATCCAATAAATTTGCGCAATGAAAAATGTGTTCCTTTTGTTTATACTCCTTTCCGGAGTGCTGTTTTCTTGTACCACCTACAAAAAGGTACAAACCATCCAAACTGCCATCAGCAAAAAAGATACAACACAGATAATAATTGTAAAAGAAAAACCAGCTGTTGATTCTGCTGTAATTGTTAAATCAATCATGGAAAAAGTAATGCAGCGCCGTATTGGTTTTAATACATTCAATGCAAAAATTAAAATTGATTTTGAAAGTGCTGCTGATACTAAAAATTTCTCGGCTTATCTATATATGCAAAAAGACCAATTTATTTACATGCGTTTAGTCGGAAGTTTCATGGGCATATCAAAAGAAGGATTTGCAGTTAAAATAACAAAAGACAGTGTCATTGTAGTGAATAAAATTGATAAGGTTGTTCAATACAGAAGCCTGGCTTATCTGCAAGAAATTACTCAGATACCATTTGATTTCAATACCTTACAAGATATATTTATTGGCAATCCGATTTTTTTAGATAGCAATATTATTTCTTATAAAAACGGAGAGCAATTTTCTGTGTTAATGATCGGTAAAATATTCAAACATCTGGTATCATTAGATAGTAGTGATTATACAGTTCTGCATAGTAAACTTGATGACGTAGATAATTTTAGAAATAGAACTTGCGATATCTCATTGGGCAACTATCAAAATCTTAATGGAATTAATTTCCCAACTTTTAGAAAAATATCTGTTGCAGAAAAATCTAAACTAGATGTATGGTTAACTTTTACGCAATTTGCCTTTAACGAGCCCTTAACCTATTTGTTTAATATTCCCAAAAGTTATAAAAAGCAATAATTTTTAGAAGTTTTAAGTTATGTTTACCTGCATAGCTTTTTATCAATATTATCAGTGTATGAAACAAAAAATATCCATTCTCGCTTTTTTTATAATCATTGTATCTGTTGCGTTTGCCCAACCGCAGGGTAAAGAAGACTTACAAAAAAAAGAAGCTGAATTAAAAAGAGAAATTTTAGAATTAAATGCATCACTCGAGCAAATACAAAAAAATAAAAAAGCCTCTGTAGCCCAAGTTGCTGCCGTGCAACAAAAAATTGCTGCAAGAGAAGCATTGATTGGGAACATCAATAAACAAGTAAAATTATTGGTAGAAGATATTTATAAAAACGAACTAGAAATTTATAGATTAAAAAAAGAGTTGGATACACTTAAAGTTAAATATGCGCAAAGCATTGTATTTGCTTATAAAAACAGAAGCAATTACCAATACCTTAATTTTTTATTTTCTGCAACTAATTTTAATGATGCCATCAAAAGAGTTACTTACTTAAAAAGTTACAGAACTTTAAGAGAAACACAAGTTGATAATATTGTAAAAACCCAATCTGTTCTCCAAAATAAAATTGGCGAATTGAGTAACAGTAAAAAGGAACAAGGGGTTGTATTAAAAGCACAACAAGGGCATCTTCAGGATTTAGAACAGGATAAAAAACAAAAAGCCCAGGTTGTAAAAGATTTGAAAGGACAAGAGAAAGAAATTTCTGCACAAATTCGTAAAAAGGAATTGCAACGGCAACAAATGAAAAATGCCATCGCTGCAATTATCAAAAGAGAAATAGCAGAAGCAGAAAGAAAGGCAAGACTTGCCAGAGAAAAAGAAATTGCCGATGCAAAAAAATTAAAGGAACAACAAACTAAAGATGGAATAATTGCTAAAACAACTCCATCAACTGCAACCACCACAACTACAAAGTCCAAAATTTTAGAACCTGTAGAAGGGATGACAACTTCAGGTACTAGCACCGCCAGAGAGTATAGCAAGTTGGAATCTACCGATGAGCTAAAAGTTATTTCTATCAATTTTGAAAAAAACAGAGGTAACTTACCTTGGCCGGTTGGTCTTGGAACAGTGGTAATCCCTTTTGGACAATATGATGCGGGCGGTAAATTAAAAGGATATAGCGATGGAATTGAAATTGGATTGCCAATGGGCTCTTCCGTTAAATCTGTTGCTGATGGAAAAATTTCTTATGCAGGTGATGTGGGCGGAGAAATGGTAGTGATTGTAAAACATGGCAAATATTTTACCACTTACAGTCATTTGTCTGCAATTTTGGTTAGTAAAGATCAAGAAATAAAGGCCGGCACTTTATTAGGAAAATCAGGTTCGGGAGATGATGGTCAGGGTACTTTATTATTTATGGTAACCAATGATAAAAACGTTAATCTAAATCCAAAAAGCTGGCTGAAAGCAAGATAATTCATCTTAAAATATTTATTAAAACTGCTTCCAAAGGGTAAGCAGTTTTTTTTGCCCATTTTATGAATGAGTACTTCAAAAATGTATTTCTGATAATAAAAATTCTTTCATTCCACTTTTTTTTAAATTTTCTCAATAAAAAGTAAGCGTATCTCTTTTTTGAAAGGTTGATACCCTTACCTTTGCCGCCAAATAAAAAAGCTTAATTCTATGTCTTCAAAAGGTCAAATTAAACAAGTAATTGGTGCCGTTGTGGATGTTCATTTTCCTAACGACAATGTCTTGCCTGATATTTATAACGCTCTTGAAATTACAAGAGATAATGGCGATAAATTAGTATTGGAAGTTCAACAACATTTGGGTGAAGATAGTGTACGTACTATTGCGATGGACGGAACCGAAGGTTTGGTGCGTGGTATGGAAGTAATTGACACCGGCAAAGCTATTGCAATGCCTGTTGGAGAAGGTATTAACGGTCGTTTATTCAATGTTACCGGCGATGCGATTGATGGTTTACCTCAGTTAAGTAAAGTTGGCGGACGCCCAATTCACAATAAGCCACCTTTATTCGAAAACTTGAGTACTGCAACAGAAGTGTTGTTTACGGGGATTAAAGTAATTGACTTAATTGAGCCTTATGCAAAGGGTGGTAAAATTGGTTTATTTGGTGGTGCCGGAGTAGGTAAAACAGTATTGATTCAAGAGTTGATTAACAATATTGCAAAAGGACATGGTGGATTGTCTGTATTTGCTGGTGTAGGAGAGAGAACCCGTGAAGGAAATGATTTGTTGCGTGAAATGATTGAAGCAGGCATCATGAAATATGGTGATGCTTTCAAACATAGTATGGAAGAAGGGGGATGGGATTTGAGCAAGGTAGATATGGAAGGATTGAAAGACTCTAAAGCAACTTTCGTATTCGGTCAAATGAATGAACCTCCTGGTGCACGTGCTCGTGTGGCTTTATCAGGATTAACAATTGCTGAATATTTCCGTGATGGTGATGGCACAGGAAAAGGAAAAGACATTTTATTTTTCGTAGATAATATCTTCCGTTTTACACAAGCAGGTTCTGAAGTTTCTGCATTGTTGGGCCGTATGCCTTCTGCGGTAGGATATCAGCCAACATTGGCTACTGAAATGGGATTGATGCAAGAACGTATCACTTCAACCAAAAATGGTTCTATTACCTCTGTACAAGCGGTGTATGTTCCTGCGGATGATTTGACCGATCCGGCTCCTGCAACTACTTTTGCGCACTTAGATGCAACAACAGTATTAAGCCGTAAAATTGCGGATTTGGGTATTTATCCTGCAGTAGATCCATTGGATTCTACTTCCAGAATTCTAACACCTGCAATCGTTGGTGAATCACATTACAATACAGCCAACAGAGTAAAATTAATTTTACAACGTTACAAAGAGTTACAAGATATCATTGCTATCTTAGGTATGGATGAATTGAGTGATGAAGATAAAATGACTGTTGCACGTGCAAGAAAAGTTCAACGTTTCTTGTCGCAGCCTTTCCATGTTGCAGAACAGTTTACCGGATTAAAAGGAGTGTTTGTAAGTATTGAAGATACAATCAGAGGCTTCAATGCTATCATGGATGGTGAAGTGGATGAGTATCCTGAAGCAGCATTCAACTTAGTAGGTACTTTGGAAGATGCCATTGAAAAAGGTAAGAAAATGATGGCGCAAGCGAAAGGATAAATTAATTTTCGAATGAGCAATTGTTGAATTTGCGAATTCGTTAATCCGAAAATTCACGAACAATGACATTAGAAATATTAACTCCAGAAAAAAAATTGTACAGCGGTGAAGTGTATGGTGTACAATTGCCAGGTGTAGATGGCAAGTTTGAAGTGTTGGATAAACATGCTCCATTGGTAAGTGCATTGGGCAAGGGCAACATTAAAATTTTAACCAGTAAAACTGCCACTGAACAATACACCATCAACAGCGGATTTGTAGAAGTATTAAACAACAAAGCAACTGTTTTGGTAGAGGGTGCTTTGGAAGCGTAACTTAATGTACTTTCTTAAATAAGATCAACCGTTTCATTCAAAAATGAAACGGTTTTTTTTATATCCATTATCACATAAAATATGCGATGAAAAATGATCATAATTTGAATGATGACACAATAGTAATCTTGTAGATGAATTAGTTACTTCAGCATTCCTTTAATTTCATTCAATTTCATTAATGCTTCAACGGGCGTTAATCTATTGATATCCATGTCAGTTAATACTTTTCTGATAGCATCAAAAGTTTGTGAATGTGCATCAAAAATAGAGAGCTGCATTTTGGGAGCGTTTAAATTTTTGACAGCAGTTGATATAGCTTGCTTACTACTATCTATCAACTCATTGCTGTCATCTGTCATTTCTCTTCTATCATTTTCTAACAACTTCAAAATTTCATTGGCACGTTCAATTAATTCGGGAGGCATACCGGCCATTTTTGCAACATGAATACCAAAACTATGGGTGCTGCCACCGGCAGCCAGTTTACGCAAGAAAATAATTTTATTACCTACTTCTTTATTGGTTACATGAAAGTTTTTTACACGACTCAATTTCTCTTCCAGCTCGTTCAGTTCGTGGTAATGTGTCGCAAATAATGTTTTAGGAGCAGCAACTGAATTGTGTAAATATTCAACAATACTCCAGGCTATACTAATGCCATCATAAGTAGAAGTACCTCTGCCAATTTCATCCAGTAAAATAAGGCTTCTTGAGGAAAGATTGTTAATGATAGAAGCTGTTTCATTCATCTCTACCATGAATGTACTTTCTCCTCCGCTTAAATTATCGCTTGCACCAACACGGGTAAATATTTTATCTGTCAATGGAATATAAGCACTATTTGCAGCAACAAAACTTCCCATGTGCGCCATCAAAGTATTGAGTGCCGTTTGTCTAAGTATAGCACTCTTACCACTCATGTTCGGACCGGTAAGAATGATAATTTGCTGATCGGTATTATTCAATAAAATATCATTGGAAATATAGTTTTCACCTGGTGGTAAATTTCTTTCAATGACTGGGTGTCTGCTGTCTTTTAAAATCAGTTCAAAACCATTGTGCAATTCCGGTTTTTTGTATTGGTATTGCAATGCATTTTCTGCAAAGCAAATCAAACAATCTAATGTTGCAAGAATATTTCCGTTTACTTGTATTGGTGCTATGTAATCCTGCAAAGCCAATACCAGCTTGTCATACAGGTCAAGCTCTATTGCAATAATTTTATCTTCTGCGCCAATTATTTTTTCTTCGTATTCTTTTAATTCTGGTGTAATGTAACGCTCGGCATTGGAAAGTGTTTGTTTGCGAATCCATGTTTCGGGCACTTTGTTTTTGTGCACGTTGGTTACTTCCAAATAATAGCCAAAAACATTGTTGAAGCTTATTTTTAAAGAACTAATTCCTGTTATTTCTGCTTCTCTTTGCTGAATATTAATCAGGTATTCTTTACCTCCACTTGCAATTTTTCTAAGTTCATCTAATTCAGTATTTACACCGGTTTGTATTACGCCTCCCTTGCTTGCAGCAATTGGTGGTACTTCAATAATTTCTGTTTGAATTTTTTCAAGAATGAAATTGCAAGTATTCAAATTGTCTGAAAGCCTTTGCAGGTAAGCATTTCCCGATGTTGCACAAATTTCTTTAATTATGGCAACTTGTTGCAATCCCTTTGCCAAATGCACTACTTCACGTGGGTTAATTTTCTTCAATGGAATTTTACTTACCAACCGTTCAACATCACCGCACTGTTTGATGGCTTGTATTAATTTACTTCTGTTGTCAACATCTTTTATAAAATGTTCTACGGTATTTAACCGTTCATTAATTTTCGTTAAATCCTTCAAAGGCATGACAGTCCAGCGTTTCAGCAGTCTTGCACCCATTGGACTAACTGTGTTGTCCAGCACTTTTAATAAACTGTTTCCATTACCTGAACCATCACCTAATATTTCTAAATTACGAATGGTAAATCGATCCATCCATAAAAAATCCTCTTTTTCAATTCTTTGAATAGAAGTAATGTGTTGCAGATTGGGATGTTCTGTTTCTTTTAAATAATACAGTATTGCACCCGCTGCAACAATGCCATAGTGCATGTTTTCAATGCCATATCCTTTTAAAGAATGTGTTTGAAAATGCTTGAGTAAACTTTCTGTTGCAAATGCTTTTTCAAAAATCCAACTCTCTAAATGGTAGGTATAAAATTTTACACCAAATACTTCTTTGAAATGTTTTTGAAAACTACGCTGAAAAATTACTTCTGCAGGCTTTAAACTTTGCAGCAATTTATCAATGTATTCTTCATTGCCTTCGGCCACAAAAAATTCACCGGTACTGATATCCAAAAATGCAACGCCTAATTGATCTTCGGTAAAATGTACTGATGCTAAAAAATTATTGCTGTTGTTTTCCAATAATTTATCGTTGGTAGCAACGCCTGGCGTTACTAGTTCTGTAACCCCACGTTTTACAACACCTTTGGCATCTTTTGGATTTTCTAACTGATCACAAATGGCAACTCTATGACCTGCTTTTACCAGCTTGTGTAAATAAGTATCCAATGCATGATGCGGAAAACCTGCAAGCTCCATACTGGTAACATCGCCACTGTTTCTTTTGGTGAGTGTAATACCTAATACACTTGATGCAGTAATTGCATCTTGGCCAAAGGTTTCATAAAAATCTCCCACACGAAACAATAGAATTGCATCAGGATATTTTTGTTTAATAGCCTTGTGCTGTTGCATCATAGGAGAATCTGAACCTGCTTTTGCCATACCAAGCAAATATAACGGGGTTTGAATTATTTTTTCGGCAGCTTTTTTATAATATTTAAATACTATATCTTCAAACTCGGATGGTGATACACAATGTATTCATTTGCCTGTAATTCAAAAGTTTGTTTGCCCGAAAATTGGTAAGTTAATTTTGAAAATAAACTGGTGAATGGTCCTTTCAGCCATTCATGATTTACCTCAACAATTGTTCTATGTTCTGAAGATAAATTGAGCAATACCAACACCACTTCTTCCTCTTTTTTTCTGAAATATGCCAACACCTGATTGTTTGTTACAGGTAAAACAAATGTTTCACCATGTGTAATTGCTTTGTGTTGATGCAATGAGAGCAAGGCTTTGTAAAACTGATGTAGTTGTAATGGTTCTTGCCACTCTATTAAATCCTTATCAAAAAAATCAATCCGTTTATAGTTCGGACTTTCTTGTCCGCTATATATCAACGGCATTCCATCCCAAGTACAAGTGAATACTGCCAATGCTTTTGCAGCACCATTAAATTTTTCATACTCCGTTCCATTCCATGAATTCTCATCATGGTTGGAAGTGAAAAATAATTTTTTACTGCCCTGCGGATACTGAGAATATTGATGTAAAATAGTTATCACATTATGCAATGTTCCATTGTGTTTAAAATATTTTTCTGTTGCATGCATCCAAGCCCAGCTATAGCTCACATCAAAAACATCATGGTATGTTACCTCTTCACATTCTGCCAGCCAAAATAATTTTTTAACGGCATCGCAATGCAATCTTGCTTCTTTCCAAAAGCTTAATGGCACTAAGTGAGCCATATCGCACCTAAACCCATCAATGTTGCATTCACGCACCCAATATTGCATCGCATTGATTAATTCGGACTGCATATTTTGATTGGAAAAATCCAAATCAATCACATCTTGCCAGCCATTTTTTTCTGTGAAATTTCCTTCTTCATCTTTAATGTAGTAATCAGGTTTTTCTACTGTCCAGTGATGATCATAACCGGTATGATTGGCTACCCAATCAATAATTATTTTCAAACCCAAATCATGCGTTGCATGTATCAATTCTTTAAAATCATCCAAAGTTCCAAACTCAGGATTGATTGTCGTATAGCTGCTGCAAGCGTAATAGCTGCCTAACGTGCCTTGTCTTTCTGCTTTACTAATTGGGGTAATTGGCATCAGCCAAATGATGGTGATACCCATGTCTTTCAGCCTTGGTAAATGTTGTTGAAAAGCTTTGAAAGTACCTTCAGGCGTGTATTGTCGGATATTCACTTCGTAAATACTGCCTCCTGCTGCCCATGCAACTGTATTGAAATGTGTAGCCATAATTTGATTTACTGAAATAAAGTTATGAGAATTAGGTTTTAGTTTTTTTGTTATTTAGCTTTTAGTATTGGGTTTAATGCTTTAGAAGTTGAAAGGGTTAAAGTAGTTTAAAAAACCTTGTGGCTTTGAGCCTTGTGATGAAAATATTATTAGTTATTTTTTTTCTTCTGTCAACTGCCATCTGTCATCTTTTATTTCTGGGAATAGCTATAAACGAACCAG
>CANGTN010000047.1 GCA_947456805.1 Chitinophagaceae bacterium
ACTTTTTTTCCAAAAACACTAAGCTTATCAGCCTTGAACTGCAACCAGTTTTTTTCCTTGTAATCATCCGGTGCATCATTTCCTGTTGCTGATTTATACAATGTCAAAGTATAATCATCATAACCACCTTCGGCTGGCATCGCAGGCAACCTGTCATCTCCCTGAACGCCATCAACTTTGTATTTTTTTACAACTTCTTCAATTAATTGTAACATAAAATTTTGTACTTCAGGATGAATAGAATTCCACCAATAAAATCCATTTTTATGAAGCAATAATTTTTTATTGTTTCTTCCTGCCCAATGCGGATATTTTTTATTCCAAATCGAAGTACTGTCTTTATAAGCATAAGAAAATCCAAATTCAAACCATGCATGAACTTTTAATCCTTGTGCATGTCCTTCTTTTACAATACATGCTATTGGATCAAAACCCTTATAAACAGTATCTTGTAGCAAGCCAATATAATTTTTTAATACTTTACTTGGATACATGGTAACTCCATTATTCCATACCACTACAAAAATTGTATTGATACCTTTTTCTTTGCAGAGTGCTACCGAATTTTTAATATTTTTTTCAGACATTAAAGCATCACTGCCTACATTAGTAATCCATGTACCTTTTATTGGTTGCAGTTTTGACTGACTAAACCCAACGAATGATAACAATAGAAATAATATAATTAATTGAATTTTCATTGGCTGATTTTTTCTTTATATTCTAAATAGCGATTGTACAAATGATAGGCTTGTATATAAGATGACTGTGGACTCATAAAATGTGAGAACTCAAAAGTGATTGCTTTATCGTAACCTGCTTTTGCAGCTGCTTCTAATTTTAATCTTAGCTTTTCAAATTTAATTGGAAAGAATTTAATAGGCATATCTCTGTCAAAACTTTCAGCATTTGTCCAACATTGCATACCATATTTATTTGCTAATTTTTTATTGATTGCAAAAAAATCAGGCAGTTCATTATAATCTATATGACCATCCTGAAATGCAACTGCATCAACACTTTTATGAATACCTTCAAAAATTTCATTCCATTCATTTTCATGTTCAATTAAACCTATTGATTCGGATTTAGTAATAGATGCTGAAGCTGCTAACACCGCTTTTTTACCGTCTATCCATGGAGAAATAAATGTAGATAAATTGTTGCTTACCGATTTACATTGTTTACCAAGCGAACTAATTGCTTCAATAGCTCCTTTGGTTTTTCTACTGATTTCCATACTCAAATACCAACCACTAAAAGAAGGATGATGACCATATTTTTGCCATACTTCATCTATCACATATTTGTTCACATCAATTTCAGCCAACATATTGCCGGTATCCCAATATTCACCACTATCATACAACCCAAAATAAAATTTCATTGCATATTTATCAGCTAATGACAAAAAGAGTTCAACTAAATCAACAGGCGGATTGTAACAACCTTTTTTGTCAATTAAGTATTTTGAAGGATATGTGATAAATTTTCTATAACCACTACGAATCATAATTACTGTATCAATTCCAGCAATTTTCATATGCTGAAAGTCTTGTTCCCACTCTCTTTCACCCCAATTCTGATGTGGTATATCATGACTTATTTCGTCAATAAATGTTCCTGTTATTAACATTATTTTTTTAATTTACATTAGTTTATTTTCTAAAATTATTTTTTTCCAAAGCATGTAACCATATCCGTTAATATGCAAACCATCATTGGTATATTTTTTATCAAGCTTATTTTCATTATCTAAAAAATGGTGATAAAGATCTAAAAAAACAAGTCGATTTTCTTTACAAAATGATTGCAAATTGGTATTGACGAAACGAATATGGGTGTCTTTATTTTGATGATTTTTAAATTCAGTAAAAAAATTATTGGTAGGCAAAATACTTTGAACAATCAACTTTGTTTTTGGAGAATGAAAACGTATATATTGTATTATTTTTTTGTAATTATTTAGAATAATTGAATCGGGTGTATTTTTTGCAATATCATTAATCCCAATCATGATAAATATTTTAGAAGGCTTAGATGATACAACTTCATCAAGCCTTGCCAATACGCCAAAAGTATTGTCACCACTGACTCCTCTGTTCTTAACATGAATATCCTGCCAGATTTCTGTCCACTCTCCTATATCGGTAATACTATTTCCTAAAAAAACAATTTCATCTTTTGTATCTGGTAACAAGCGAAATAAAGTTACCTTTTGCAGATAATATGTTGACTGATAATTGGTATCAACAAGCTGTTGTGCTTTAAGTAAATTAAGTGATAAAACATAACTGGTAATTATCAATAAAAAGAATTTTATTTTCATAAGATTGACTAACTTATTTTATCTGTTACAGTTTCATCTTCTACTACATTCAATGGTACATACCATGAAACTAAAAATGCAGGAATTGTTGCTACCAATACCCATATAAAAAAATCCTTGTAACCAAGGTATTCACTAACAAATCCGCTTACCATAGATGGAAACATAAATCCAAGATTCATTAATCCACCTGCAATAGCATAATGAGCCATTTTATATTTTCCGGGAGCCATTTGTTTCATAATAAATAAAATTAAACCAACAAATCCAAATCCATAACCAAAATATTCTATTGCAACGGCAGCTCCAATAATATTTACATTTTCTGGCAAGTAAATTGCTAGAAACGCATAAGCAGCAAAGGGCACATTAAAGAAGGAGCAAAGTACCATTAATGTTTTTCTTGTAAGCCCATATTTTGCAGTATAATAACCTGCAATTATTGATCCCAAAACAAATGCAATAGAGCCAAACACACCATACAAAATACCAATTTGTGAGGTACTTAATCCAAGTCCTCCTTCAGCCCTTGCGGCTTTAAAAAACAGCGGTGTAATTTTGATTGCTTGTCCTTCTGCGAAACGATACAACACAATAAAACAAAGACTTAATAAAATATTTTTTTTCTGAAAAAAAGTTACAAGTACATCTTTCAAAGTATTCATTCCTTCCTGTACAGTTTGTACGTTTTTTGCAGCACCACCAGTAGGCAACATTCTACTGTTGTAAATACCTAAAAGGATCATAATAATTCCATACAAAAACATTACATACATCCATGCATTTGTTATGCCTACTTTTTTTTCCAATTCACCGGCAAAATAAACTAGCACACCACCTGAAAGTACTTTAGCAATATTATAAAATGCCCCTTGCCAACCAACATATTGTGATTGTTGTTTTGAAGTAAGTTCATTTAAATAAACTCCATCAGCAGCTATATCATGCGTAGCACCACTGAATGCAATGATGGTTAATAAGCCGATAGAAACAGCAAAAAAATGATTCAACTGCAAACTAATAGCCAATAATCCAAATACACAACCTGTAAAAATTTGAGTTGTATATACAAAAAACTTTTTTGTTTTAAACATTTCTAAAAATGGCCCCCACAAAGGTTTTAATGTCCATGGCAACATAATTAGCGAAGTCCAGAATGCAATCAAAGAATCTGACACACCCATATTTTTATACATTATAGCACTAGCAGTAGCCAATGCTACAAAAGGCAATCCCATTGCAATCCAAGTGGTTGGGATCCATGTTGCAGGATGTCGTTGAATTTTTTGTATATTATTCATGGCTGTTTTAATTAAAATATTTTTTAGTAAGTGTAACCTATAATCATAAAATTAATACCTTCAAAATATCAGCAGAGTTAAGAAAGATTTGCGTAGTTACAAAAAATAATTAAAAAGTATAGACACAATTACTATTAATTATCTTAAGTTCGCATTCAAATATTTTTTATGAAGAAGAAAACATTATACGCTATACTATTTTTTACAATTATTCTCACTTCAAGTTTTACTGCTTGCAATAAAAAATCAAATGTTACTTATGACCCAAGTGGTGGTGGTGGTGGCGGAGGAACTACTCCCCCAATAACAATGGATTCAACAATTCTAAGAGGTACATGGATAACGACTGCTGCAAGTAGCGTTTTAGATTCAAGAGCAAATATTAAAACTGCCGTACAAAATTGTAAAACTGCCAACATCAACAATATATTCATGGTTGTTTATAATAATGGACGCACAATTTACCCAAGTACCATCATGAATAATTTAATAGGTAAACCAATCATGGAACGATTTGCAGGAAGAGATCCATTGCAAGAAATGATCACAGAAGCGCATGCAGTTGGCATCAAAGTACATGCATGGTTTGAATACGGATTTTCATCATCTTTTTCTGCAAACGGAGGCTTAATTGTTGCTGCAAAGCCTAACTGGGCTGCCAAAGACGTGAGTGGTGCTTTGGTTGTAAAAAATGGTTTTGACTGGATTAATGCTTTTGACCCTGAAGTTCAAAATTATATGATTTCATTATTTAAAGAAGTTACAACCAAGTATAATATTGATGGTGTACAAGGTGATGACAGGCTACCCGCATTGCCTTCAACTGCAGGATATGAAACATATACTATTGCACTATACAAATCAGAAAATGCGGGTGCTTCACCTCCCACTTCTCATTTAGAAACCAACTGGATTAACTGGAGAGTAAAAAAACTCAATGCATTTCTTAAAAGATTAAGAACAGAAGTAAAAGCAATCAAACCAAATGTACAATTTACTATGAGCCCAAGTCCTTATCCTTGGGCAGTTACAGAATATTTACAAGATTGGCCAACCTGGGTTGATAGCGGTTATGTTGATGCTATCTTACCACAATGTTATAGATATGATATTGCATCTTACAATGCAACTGTTGCCCAGCAAAAATCTTATTACAAAAATACTACCATTCCATTTTATCCCGGAGTACTGATTAAGTCAGGAAATAATCTTGCAAGTGATACATACCTTACAGATATGATAAAATCTAATCGTACCAATGGTTTCAAAGGAGAATGTTTCTTTTTCTATGAAGGTATTGCTGATAAACTTCCTTTTTTTAAAACTCAATATCCAAATATAAAATAGTCAGAATAAAAGTTACAGATTACAAAAGTTAGCTTTATTTTTTTAATAGATTACCAAAAAAAGTAATTAAGCCAGAGTTAGAATATTAAGAATTAGGTTTTCCAAAACCATTTTCTTCTTACAAAGAAAATAGTGATTAAAGAAACGACAGCTGTAAATACAACACCTTTTAACGTTCCCATGAAAATATTCTGATTCATGCTATTCCAGTATTGTTGTAATTGTGTTATTGATAATACAGGCAATACAACCAAACTCCCTGTAACATAAGCAAGCATTGGATTTTGACCATTTAAGGATAAATATTTAACTACAACTTTACTATATTTCAGACTGTCTAAAACTGTAAATAATATCAGAGAAAAAAAGGCTAGGCCACTGCATACAAAATAATAACTGTAAGTGGAAACATCTTTTTTAATTCCTCCTTCATAGGCTTCGAAACACAAACCGAGTAACAACAAATAAGTACCTGTTTCTGCAAACTTTTTTAATAAAGTATTAGCGATTTTTTTATTACATATAATTAAAACAATGAAGCAAATAATTGTACTTACAATGAAATTAAACAACAAGACTCTTGTAAACAATCCATACAAATTCAATACAATCAATGTAATAGAAAATACTGCTAATAATAATCCATACTTTTTATTGGTATTGGATAATGCATAATGACTTTTTTCCTCTAAAGCTGAGTCGTTATTGATGTCCTGCAAAATAAATTCTCCTGCAATTGTACCGGGAATAACAATGAACAAATATTTAAGAAAGTAAAACTGATAGCACCAGTCAAAATAAAGATTTCCAAAATGGTTAAAATTAAAAATTGTTTTAGTCCAACTATTTGTGGGTTCTTTAGCGGCTAAAAAAAATGCCATGATAAAAGCTAAAATACCCCACCTTAGATTTGGTTTGTTAATGGTAAAATAATAAATAACAGTTCCAAAAAAAGCCATGTTTGCCAATACCACAATGATGATATCACTTTTATAAAAGTCAAATCCTTTTCCTTTCCAAAATGGAAGTGTGTAAAGTAAAATGACAGCCGTAACAAATGCTGTAACTTTTAAAATAATAAATATTTTTTTATGTTTCTCATTATGATAAAACTGAAAAAACAATAATGCAAATGCACAAATTGATAACGCATTTTCTTTGACCCCCGGATGTTCAGCAATCACCCAGGCTTTCATGTGATTGGTAAATAAGGCAAAAAAAACAAGTAATACAAATCGCTTGATTGCAATTTTTAAAATTGGTATAAATCCACTTTTCGCATCAATATGTTTCTTCAAAGCCAATGGTATAGCGGCTCCCATACTGAATAGGAAAAATGGAAATACCAGATCCACCCATGTTATTCCCGGAATAGTTGGAATAAATTGATGCAATGGCGGAGGTACTTGTGCATGAAACATCCAAGCAGGCATTACAGCACTATATGCAATACTACCACTGAGTATCATGGTTAAAATAGAATACCCCCTCAAAGCATCAATACTATTATTTCTCAATTGCATTATTCAAAATTTAAAAACCATTAAATTAAAATGGGCAGCGAATTATTGCTACCCATTTTATATTAATTTTATTAAACTATTATTTTATTACCAATTAGGATTCTGTGTTAAGGTTTTCACTTTATCTAATTCACCTTGTGGTATTGGACAAAGTAAATGTTGGTTAATATTAAATAATCTTGTCTCTCTTGTTAAACGTGTTGTTGCTGCATTAGGATACGAAATAGGTACTTGATAAATTGCATCAAATAATGGTATTGGTGCAGGATTGGTAATTACTAAACCTTGTCCTGTTACAAATGTTGAGCTAGATAAATCTGCACCAACAACCAATCCTGTCATTACTTTAGCAGCATAAGCACCATCATCCCATCTGCGCATATCTGCCATATGAATCCCCTCATTGGCAAATTCCACAGTTTTTTCTCTCCTTACTAATTGCTTCAAACTATTTGCATTAGCTAAAACAGCTGATGAAATATTTGGCATTCCGGCTCTTGCTCTTACCTTATTAACTTGTGTAGCAACATCAGATGCAGGTGCGCCACTTTCTAGTTTAGCCTCGGCGTTTAACAATAAAATTTCAGCAAAACGCATGTATACCCAACCTACTTTATACAAGTTTCCTGCTGTACCATTGATGTCTCTATCATTGGTGTACTTTCTCCATAAGTTGCCACAACCATTTAATCGTGGACCGAATATATTAGCACTATCTTGATTATTTATTGTTGATAAGGTTACTGCACTAGAGGTTGTGTTAAATGTATGTACGAGTCTATTTGTGGCACTATATACATTACTGGTAAATCCTTGTACAACAACAGTGTCGCCAGAAATAATTACTGTATGCTTCATTCTTGGATCTCTGTTTTTAGAAGGTTGAGCAGGATTGTATAAAGGAGACTGATCAATAGATCTACCATCTGTACATTCAAATAAATCAACTAAAAATTGAGTAGGAAAATGACTTGATTGTCCACCCTGGTTTCTTGACCCTTGAACTAAGTTTAAATAATTGAAAGAACCTCCATCTGCATCTCCAAATGGATAGATGAACATGATTTCATTATTTACATTTGCAGTTTGTCCGGCTTTTCTGAATAAATTTTGAAAAGATGGATTCAACCCATAAGGTGAATTAGCAATAATATTATCTGTTAACCTAATTACATCAGGATATCTTTTATCCAGCATCGCCAATCTTGCCGCTGCACCCAAAGCTACACCACGACTTACTCTTCCAAAATCGGAAGGTAACCAGGCCAAAGAAGTAGAAGCACTTTCTAAATCGGCAATTAAAAAATTAATAATATCTTTTTTAGCTACTCTTTTAGGAGTAGTCAAATCTTCATTGGTTGCAGGGGCAGTTAGGAAAGGCACATCACCAAAGTAAGTTATTAAATGCCAATAGGCTAATGCTCTTAATATTTTGGCTTCTGCTGCAATTCTTGCATATTCAGCTGGTGCTGTAACACTCTGAGCCTTCGGCATATAGAATAATAAAGAATTAGTTCTTTGTACTACTTGGTAAAATATTCTCCACAATTCAACAACTGTTGCGTTGGTAGAATTGTAAGCACCTGAACCGATTGTGCCGTTTAATGAACGTTCCAAGCCAATCTCAGTATATAAATCCATCTTAGAATAGTAAGGTGTTGGGTTATTTAAACCTGGGCTTACTGTTCTAGCACCATAAGCGTTATATGCTCCTGTTAATGCCTGATTTAACTGAGCTGCTGTTTCATAAAAATCTTCTGAAGTTATTTCAGAGAGTGGCTGTTTATCTAAAAATTTATTGCAGGAAATAAGACTAACTAATAGAATTGTCCAAATTGGCAATAGTCTAAATTTATTGATATATTTCATAATTATGTATTTAAAATGTGCTTAAAATTTAACATTAAAACCAATAGTTGTTGTACGCATAATTGGGTAAAAAGCACCATTGGTGTTACTAATTTCCGGATCAAAACCTGGTTCGTAATTAGAGAACGTAAATGGATTAACTACACTTACATAAAATCTGCATTGCTGTAATTTTATTTTATCCATCCATTTCTTGGCTAAATTATAACCTAGTGTAATATGCCTAATTCTTAAGAAAGCTCCATTTCTCAACCAGAAATCAGAACCAATATAGTTGCCATTTCCACCATCGTATAATCTTGGATAAGCCGCTCCCGGATTATTTGGAGTCCATCTATCTAAGGCTGTTGTTAAACCTGAAGCAAACCAGTTAGGCGCATTAAATGGTTGTACACCTAAACCACTTATATAGTTGTCTCTTTTCGCAACTCCATAAACAAACACATTCAAATCAAAACTTCCATAGTTTAAGCTTATGTCTGTGCTAAACTCATATCTTGGAAAATTATTACCCATAATCACTCTATCGGTGTCGTTTAAAACACCACTTCCATTTACATCTACATACTTAATATCTCCTGCACCCGTAAATCTTGTTCCATTGACAGGGCTGTTGTAATTTTCACCTACTTGGTACAATCCATTGGTTCGATACAAACGATACGAATTAACAGAATGCCCTGCTCTTGATAAAAGAATCCCATTTACAACATCTCTTCCACCCGTTTCATTGACCATGTTTTTTACATCAGATAAATTCGCTGTTATTGAATATCCTAATTTACCTACTTTGTTTTTATAGGTAGCAGAAAACTCCCAGCCTTTATTAATCATGGAACCAATATTTGTAGGAACCAATGAATTTGTGGCAAATCCAGCAATGTCTAACAAAGGAAAATCAATAATCATATTTGTTACCTTCTTCTCATAGTAATCAAACGTAATGTTTAATTTATTTTTTAATAGGGTAAGATCTAAACCAATGTTAGCTTGAGTACTCCTTTCCCAAGAAAGATCATAATTGGGTAGATTTGCCAACGAGTTACCTCTGGTAAGAATATTATTAAAATAGTAGTCAATATTATTAGAAATAGAAGCAACAAATGGAAAATTATCGCCAATTTCTTGATTACCCAAAGAACCATAAGAAAGTCTCAATTTAGCAAAATTAATAACTGGTATGGCTTTCATAAAATTTTCTCTACTAAATACCCAAGCTGCACTAGCACTTGAGAATAGTTGGCGTTGCTTACCTTGAGTAGCTCCAAATCTAGAAGATCCATCATATCTGCCATTTAATTCAAATATATACTTGTTTTGAAAATCGTAATTAATTCTTCCAAAATAGCCAAGCAAAGAATTGGTTGTTGCACTACCACCAACTTGAGGCTGTGTTGCAGAAGTTGCAAAACCAAAATAAGGTCTATCAGGGTATTGTAAGCCAAATCTAGTTGCACTTACACTTTCAGAATAGTTATCAATTGCTTGCATACCAGCTTGCACTTTAATATTATGCACCTTAGCTATTTTAAAACTATAGTCTCCAGAAGCGTAGTATTGATTGACATTTACTCTGTTGTTAGTATAGGTTAATGCTGAATCAATTACACCAAATTCACCTACATAATTTAAAGAACTTGAAGCAGGGTTAGGCGTATAAACAGAATAAGTTCTGCCTGGTCTTACTGATTGTGTGTAAGAAGCTCTATTGTTATAAGCAGCTTCTAAAAAAAGATTTTTTATTGGCTCTACTTTCAAAGCAAATCGCATTGACAAAGTAGGAGTTTCTGTTTTTGTTACGCCACTACTTTCTGCCAAACCAATTGGATTAACATTATTCGACTGTCCGGCATTTCCATATTTGCCATCTTCAAATTTACCCGCCCATTGTCTGGACATGGTAATGGCACGTTGAATAATTTCTGTAGTGCTGGCACCAGATGGTACATAGTTGGTAGATTTGGTATAAAATATATTACTACTAAACTTAATTCTTTTTGTAACTTCTATATCTCCGTTGATCCTTAAATCATATCTTGTGAATTGATTATTGGTTAACAAACCCTGTTGGTTTAAATAAGTACCAGAAGCCATAAAAGTAGATTTTTCTCCACCCCCACTTACTACTATATTATGGTTTTGCATTAAGCCTGAATTTTGAAAAATCAAGTCCTGCCAATCGGTGTTAAATACTGTAAAATTATTAGCAGGAGTACTTTTATATAAATCTATTTCAGTTTGTGAGAAAGGCAGAATAGTAGAACCCGTTGCTGCTCTTGATTCATTTTGTAAAATCATATTATCAACAGGCGATAAGGTGGTAGGCATATTGGTTGGTCTTTGAGCTGTAACGAAACTATTGAAAGAAATAGAGGTTTTCCCTTTTTGTCCTCTTTTAGTGGTTACTACAATTACCCCATTGGTAGCTCTTGCACCATAAACTGCTGTTGAGGATGCATCTTTTAAAATTGAAATATTTTCAATTACATTAGGATCAATATCATTCAAACTTGCTGCCTCAGCACCATCAACTATAATTAATGGGGCACTACTACTGTTTATTGATCCTATTCCTCTAATATTTATTGTGCCTTGGTCTGCACCAGGCTGACCTGAACCTTGTCTTACTGTAACACCAGATGCCATACCTTGTAAACCCATACTTACATTTGCCAATGGGCGTCTAATTAATTGATCTCCTGTAACGGTTGCAATTGAGGCAGATATTTTACCTTTTTTTTGTGTACCATAACCAACCACTACCACATCTTGTAAGTTATTGGTTTCTTGTACTAGTTGCACTTCAACAAAATCATTTTTGATGATAATTTCTTTACTGGCAAAACCAATATTGCCAATTACCAAAGTTTCACCTTTGTTGGCTTTAATGCTAAATACGCCTTGTAAATTGGTAACCGCATTGGTTTTGTTACTTTTTACCTGTACAGTTGCACCATCTACTGGGTTGCCTGCTGCATCTGTAACTTTTCCTGTAATTTTTAATTGCTGTGCTAAACTTATTTGTACACTGGTAAATAGTAGCAGCAGCATTACTGATAGTTTTGTCATATGGCTGTTTTGTTTTTAAAAAATTATTGATTAAAATTTCCTTGATGGTTAACTTGTTTTATGTTAAATGGATTAATGGTATAATTTAATAAGGCAGCCAATTCCAGTCGTGTAATTGGTCTGCTTGTGTCAAAGTTTTTTAAACCCCAGTTATCAATCCATGCATTTTTTATTTGTTGTGTAAACTCTTCTATGTTTTTTGAGTAGATAGGATTTAAGTTCTGGCTATTTGATTGAATAATAGTAGCAATTACGGTTTCAATGGTTAATAAAGAATCATTGGAAGATGATACAACACTACCAAATGGTTTAAAGCCCGTAATAAACTCTTTTGAAGTAACTACACTATCAGGATAAAACCAAGTTCTGTTTGCCCATGCACTTGGCTGTCCTACACCTTTCAAAATTCCTGTTGCACCGATACGTTGTATAGCTGCAAATTGAGGATGCTTAGGAGTTACATCTGCATAAGGCATGATGTAGGCATTATTTTGTATCAATGAATTTTGCACGTCACGTACAGCAACCTTTTGTGCATTTTTTTTCTGCAAAACACACAAAGCAGCAAGTACTCCTGATGCTTGTCCTGTAAGCATTACAACAGGTTGAAGTCTTGTAGTACCGTTTACAACATTGCTGACGCTGATAGATTTTTCTGCAATTATGATACCTGTGATTTTTTTTGGAATTAAACATCCTAGAGGAATATTGTAAGATGGTATCGGATAAAATCCAATATTATTTGGTGCATCTTCATTTTCACGATGATGATGATCAATTGGATAATCACCCACTGATATCCCTGTTCTGTATAAAGTTCTTTCAGCATCAAAAGGAGTAGCAATATCCTGAATTTTTAATCGCACCAATCCATCTAATCTTCTGCTTTCCCGATGATATGGAATTAAGGGTAAATAATCATTTGAGGGAAATTCATCTTTAGCCAAACCTAAGTTTTTGAATCCAAGTTGTGTTTGAATAAAATATAAAAAACGCAGTGTTTTTGCTTTTGCTTTTAATAATTCTATGTTTCGGTTAGATTCGGTTTTTTCAATAATATTCAAATAAATATCATTGCCTTTGCTGGGCCAGTTGATCATGTATTTACCATTGGGTAATTTGCCATAGTCCAACATTTTTTTAGCATCAACATTGCTGATTAGTTTTGAAGGATTGCTGCAAAAATCTTTACAACATCCATCAAACTCCATTGGATTATAACCAATTGGTTTGGCAATGGTACAATCTGCCTTTGCACCATAATCTTTTAAAATGGCTACATAAGTTAAATCCTGAATGATATTATTTGAAACTGGAACATTCACATTTTCACCAGTCATTGAATTAGCTTCCATACCAATATGGTATGGTATTCCGGCGCTTGCCATTGCATCGCCTAATTCTGTAGCATCAATAGTTTGATGGGCAAGTATGGTGATATTCTTTTTGGTTTTCTTATTGTAAAATACAGCGCCTTTTATGGTATTATTTTGTACAATTGTTTTTTTGAATTGATAGCCATACAAAACAGATAATTTTTTTGATTCTTTTAGCATTGATTTCAAAATACTATCTGCAACATGCGGCTCAAAGAGTGTGTTACTCACCCAGCCTGTTGATACTTTATTAGGTCCGCCATATACCTGATATAACTTTTCTCTAAACTCGGCCCAAATACCGGATGGCAATAAATGGTTTCCATCAAAGGCACTCACTCCGGCACTGGAAATCATGCCACCCAACCAGTTAGTTGGTTCGGCTATAATTGTTGATACCCCTAATCTTGCACTTTGGATTCCGGCTGCGGTGCCGCTTGTTCCGCCACCAATAACCAACACTTCTGTTTGAATAACAGTTTGAGCAGCAACCAAATTGGATGCAAGCAATGTCAGGCAAAATATTTTAAGTAATTGTCGCATTAATTTTCTAAAGTTTTCCATACTTGATACAATGACCTTGGAATATGG
>CANGTN010000048.1 GCA_947456805.1 Chitinophagaceae bacterium
AAATGGAAAATGAGTGGGAATAATATTTACAACAAAAATTCAGGATTTCTTGGAATCGGGACTTCCACTCCTTCCGCACAATTGCATACAACCGGAGATCTAAGATTTGAAGGTATTGGAAGCAACACAACAAACTCCAAAATATTGACAGCTGACGGATCTGGAAATATTACAACAAGACTTTTATCAAATATGCTTTCAGAAAATACTGTAACTACAATTAATGGACTGAGTAATTCCTCACAGACATTCGTTAGTGGCATATCCGGTATTGATTTCAATATCAGTTCTTCAGGTTCTGTGCATTCATTTAATTTACCAACAGCTTCGGCTTCCAACCGTGGTGCTTTGTCTTCAAATGATTGGATATTATTTAATGGAAAAGAAAACTCCCTCACATTCTCTAACGGATTAACAAGAAATGTAAATTCGATAACTGTCAATACAACTCAAAATATCAATACACTATCCAATCTTACTTCAAATGGATTAATTAAAACATCGGGAGGAACAGGTGCATTATCCATTGCCACGTTAGGTAGCGATTACTCTGCGGGAACTGCATCTTTGGCTACTGGTATTTTAAAGTCAACAACAGGAACAGGAGTTCTATCAATTGCAAGTGCAAGTGACTTTCCCATTTTAAATCAAAATACAACAGGTAATGCTGCAACGGTAACCACCAATGCAAATCTTACTGGAATTGTAACTTCAGTTGGAAATGCCACTTCAATTACTGCGAATGGAATTACAAATAATATGTTGTCCCAAATTCCTACAAAAACTTTTAAAGGTCGGACTACAGCAGGTACAGGAAATGTTGAAGACCTTACCCCAACAGAGGCAACTGCTATGTTAAATACATTTACTGATGTAACACAAGGGCTTGTTCCATCGAGCGGTGGCGGAACCAACAACTTTTTAAGAGCAGATGGAATTTTTGCTGTGCCTAGCGGAAACAATTACAGAACTTTAGTTACAACAACTTCGGATGTTATTAATGCTAATTCAGTACCAAATACGCTTACCAATGTAACAGGATTGTTTTTTAATGTGGAAGGAGGAACCACTTATCGTTTTTTTGCAATGATACCATACACGAGTTCGACAAGTAGTAATGGAAGCAGGTGGACCATAAATGCCCCTGCAAGTTCATTTTTAAGCTACAACAGCAGATATACAATTAATGCAACTTCCGAAACTGTGAATTATTTAAGTACTATTAATTCACCAGCATCATGTAACAATAACTCCGAAGTCAATGGCAACCTTGCAATTATTCAGGGAATAATTAGACCTTCAACAAACGGAACCGTACAAATTAGATTTGCTAGTGAAAATGCAAACCAATCAATTACTGCAAAAGCCGGGGCAACATTAGAATACTGGTAGTTTGATGAATAATTTTTCAAGAAGAATTCTTTAAAATAAGTAATAGTTACCCAAAACCTGTATATACAAAGTGCCTATATCATTGCTCCAAAATGAATAATCGTAAAAAAAAAATAATTCTAGTACCTGAAAACGCAGTATGGATTGAAAGAAATATTGAAAAGGATGCCATTGTGATTCTGAGAGAATCTGTACACAGTTCGGTACAGTTGGATGAATTTAGTATTGATGGTGCTGAATATTAACCAATTTTTATGCAATAAAGTGAATACCTGCATCTGAATGTTTGTAATTTTCAACATTATTGTTGCGTTAACTATTTAAAATTAAGTTTGTATGGTAAATTCAATGACCATGACTGATCATTTTGAAAGAGAGAAAAATATTAAGGCTTCCGTTGCAACTTTGATAGTATGTACCTGTATTTTTTTGTTGTTCTTCTTTGTACAATGGACAACTCCTGTAGTTGAAAAACCAATCATTACTGAAGGTATTGAAGTAAACATTGGCAACAGTGATGTGGGTAGTGGAAATGAACAACCTATGGAACCCGGCGAACCAGGTGCTGAAAGCAATCCTGACAATACAACAGCCGCGCAAACAGTTACTGCCAATGCTTCTCCTGATAATATACCTCCGAGCAATGATCCTGATGCAGCACCAATTAGCACCCCATCAAAACCCAATATTTCAACAACTACCAATACTTCTACAGCAAAAAAAATTACTGCGATTCCTACTCCAGCAACACCAAAACCAAAAATGGTTATGTCGAAGTATGGTGGTGGAAATGGAACGGGAGGCAACAATGCTGATACGTATCATAAATCTACTGGAGAAGGAAATGATCCTATTGGCGATGGTGACAAAGGAAAACCAAATGGAACATTTACCGGCAAAACTTATGATGGTCCTGGTGGCATTAGCATCAGAAATGGATTGACCGGAAGAAAACCTACCAAACTTCCAATTTTTGAAGACGATTTTAATGAAAATGCAAAAGTTGCCGTAGATATTACAATCAATAAAGCCGGTAAAGTAACTTCGGCAGTTGTGAATCCAAAAGGGACTTCAACAGCGAATCAAAATACTAGAAAGATTGCTTTGAAAAGAGCAATGGACATTAGTTTTTCAGCCGGAACTGAAGAGCAGTCGGGCACTATTATTTTGGATATGAGGGTTAGAGGATAATGATTTATTCAGCCATCATTTCTTTTATTACACTTATAATTTCTTCTGCATTTGGTTTGCTGAAATAATCTCCATCACTTCCATAACAAGGTCTGTGAGCCTTTGCTGTAATGGTTCTTGGAGCAACATCTAACCATTTGTATCCGCCCTGTTCTTCCATTACTTTATTAAACATGTAAGAAGTTGCTCCACCCGGAACATCTTCGTCGATAAACACGATTCTGTTGGTTTTTTGTAATGAAGTTAAAATAGCGTGATGTATATCAAATGGCAATAGTGTTTGAACATCAATGATTTCGCAACTGATTCCATTTGCCTGAAGTCTGTCTGCGGCATCTTGTATAATGCGCAATGTACTTCCGTAAGAAACAATAGTAATATCTGTTCCTTCATTGATAACTTCCGGAACGCCCAATGGAACTGTGAACGCTAATAAATTAGCAGGTAATTTTTCTTTGAGACGATATCCATTCAGGCATTCTACTACAATTCCCGGGTCATTACTTTGTAATAATGTATTATAAATTCCTACTGCTTGCACCATGTTCCTGGGCACAGCAACATGAATGCCACGTAACGCATGAATCATCATCCCCATAGGACTTCCGCTATGCCAGATACCTTCTAATCGATGCCCTCTTGTACGAACAATTAATGGACAGCTTTGAATACCTTTTGTACGGTAATGTGTGGTAGCAACATCATCACTCAATGGTTGCAAACCATATAATAAATAGTCCAAATATTGTATTTCAGCAATCGGCCTTAATCCACGCAAAGCCATACCAATACCTTGTCCTATGATGGAAAGTTCTCTGATGCCGGTATCTAAAATTCTATTCTCCCCATGTTTTTCTTGCAAGCCAGAGAATCCTTGATTTACATCGCCAATAAATCCTACATCTTCACCAAATGCAAATACTTTATTGTTGGTAGCAAATAATGTATCAAAATATTTATTTAATATTTCATAGCCATTCAATGTTGTAGATTCATTGTTTATATCGGCTTTAATTTCAGGTACCTGAAGTGCACTTTTTTTTCCTTCATTCCAAAGGGTAGTATTGTACAATTTTTTATTTTCCTGAAGTAATGAAAGATAATAATCTTTCACTTCATCAATATTCGGAGCATTAGAAGGAGCGATTTCAATTGCATTGGATAAATGAAATAAAATATCTCTTCGTAAAGGCTCTTTGATAGCCGCTAAATCAGTTGTGATTTTCTGAATTGCATTGTATTTATCAATATCATTTACGATAACATTTTTGATTAATTCATTAGCTTTTTCTAGTTGTTGTAAAATTGGTTGCAGGTATTTTTCCCATGCCTTGTTTTTTTCGACTTTCACTTCCTGCCTGATAGCAGCAATAATCTCTTCTAATTCTATTTCGTTTGCAATTCCATTGGTAATAATCCATTCTTTCATTTTCACCAGACAATCCCATTCTTTTTCCCATTGCAATCTTTCGGGTGTTTTGTATCTTTCATGACTTCCGGAAGTGGAATGGCCCTGTGGTTGTGTAACTTCTTCTATATGAAATACAGCTGGGACATGTGATTCTCTTACTTTCTGTAAAGCACTTTCAAATACTTCACACATACCTGCATAATCCCATGCTTTTACACGGTAAATATCCACACCATTGGTATCATTTTTTTTCTGAAATCCTTTCAGGACTTCACTTATAGAAGATTTTGTAGTTTGGTGTTTTTTAGGAACAGATATTCCATAGCCATCGTCATACACAAAAACTGCCAAAGGCACCTGCAAAACTCCTGCAGCATTAATTGTTTCCCAAAAATGTCCTTCACTTGTACTTGCATCGCCTATTGTACAGAAACAAATTTCATTTCCGTTATTAGATAAATCTGTGTATTGCTGAAGTGAAGGGGTATTTCTAAAACATTTGCTTGCAAATGCCAAACCAAGGCCACGAACCATTTGACCGGCTGTTGGTGCAATATCACTGCTAATATTTTTTCTGTTTACTAAATCTAACCAGTTACCATCATCATCAACAAACTTTGTTGCAAAATGGCTCACCATCTGACGACCACCACTAAATGGATCATGATTTTCTGAGGGATCTGCATACAATTGAGCAAAAAATTGTTGCACGTTTGCTAAGCCAGTTGCAAACATAAAAGTCTGGTCTCTGTAATAACCACTTCTGAAATCACCAGGCTTGAAAAATTTGGACATGGCAACTTGTACCAATTCTTTCCCATCACCAAAAATCCCAAATTTGGCTTTTCCTGTTAGTACTTCTCTCCTGCCTATTAGACTTACTTCACGGCTTAAAACCATATATTTAAAATCATCTAAAACAGTATTTCTGAAGCCTTCATAAGAAAGCATTTCGTTGTTGGTCATCGAAGCAATATTTTGATCTTCCATATGGCAAAAATAATGTTGTAATCGTTCCTTTTACATTTTTAAATGTACTAAAAAGAAAAAAGCTGGACATGAATTATCCAACTTTTTTCTAAAAAAAATTATACAATTAATCAATCAAGTTTCAAAACTGCTAAAAATGCTTCCTGAGGAACTTCTACATTTCCAATTTGACGCATTCTTTTTTTACCTTCTTTCTGCTTTTCCAACAACTTTCTTTTTCTACTGATATCACCACCATAACATTTCGCAGTAACGTCTTTACGCATGGCACTGATATTTTCTCTTGCTATAACTTTTGCACCAATTGCAGCTTGTATGGCTATTTGGAATTGTTGTCTGGTCAATAATTCTTTCAATTTCTCACATAATTTTCTCCCAAAATCCTGCGCCCTACTTCTATGAATTAATGAGCCCAATGCATCTACTTTCTCACCGTTTAATAAGATGTCCATTCTTACAATATCGGCATCTCTGTAGCCGATTGGAGTGTAATCAAATGAAGCATACCCTCGAGTTTGACTTTTTAGTTTATCATAAAAATCAAATACAATTTCAGTTAATGGCATTTCAAAAATTAATTCAACCCTAGTTGGTGTAATATAGGATTGATTAATGAGATTACCACGTTTGCCCAAACACAAGGTCATGATATTTCCAATGTAATCGCTTTGTGTAATTATCTGAGCCCTAATAAAAGGTTCTTCAATCCTGTCAAGCTTAGTTGGATCTGGCATTTCAGTTGGATTGTTCACCTGAATAGTTTCACCTTTACTTGTATAAGCAATAAAACTTACGTTAGGAACAGTGGTAATAACTGTTTGGTTGAATTCTCGCTCCAAACGTTCTTGAATAATTTCCATGTGCAGCAATCCTAAAAAGCCGCAACGGAAACCAAAGCCTAATGCTTGTGATGTTTCAAGTTCAAAAGTTAATGAGGCATCATTTAACTGAAGCTTTTCCATACAATCTCGCAATTCTTCAAATGCATCTGTTTCTACAGGAAATATCCCCGCAAATACCATTGGTTTTACTTCTTCGAATCCCTGAATAATTTCACCGGGATTAGATGCCAGTGTGATGGTATCTCCAACTTTAACTTCTTTAGCATTTTTGATACCTGTAATAATATAACCCACATCTCCACTCTTCATTTCTTTCTTCTCTTCCATGTTTAATTTAAGTATTCCAATTTCCTGTGCATCATAATCTTTATCTGTAGAAATGAATTTGATTTTATCATTTTTGCGAAGCACTCCATTCATAATTCTATAGTAAATAATAATTCCTCTGAAACTATTGTAAACACTGTCAAATATCAATGCTTGTAAAGGAGCTTCATAGCTGCCTGATGGCGCTGGTATTCTTTTTACAATAGCTTGTAAAATTTCTTCAATTCCTATTCCGCTTTTACCACTAGCCAATAAAATATCTTCTGCTTTACAGCCAATTAAATCGATGATTTGATCTGTTACTTCCGGAATCATTGCACCATCCATATCAATTTTATTGATTACGGGAATGATTTCTAAATCATTTTCAAGGGCGAGATATAAGTTACTGATTGTTTGTGCTTGTATTCCCTGACTTGCATCAACTAATAACAATGCCCCTTCACAAGCAGCTAACGCACGGCTAACTTCATAACTGAAATCAACGTGTCCAGGTGTATCAATGAGGTTGAATATATAATCAATACCTTCAAATTTATAACTTACCTGTATGGCGTGGCTCTTGATAGTAATTCCTTTTTCTCGTTCCAAATCCATGTCATCCAATACCTGAGCCTGCATATCTCTTTCTCCAATAGTATGCGTATGTTCTAGTAGCCTATCTGCTAATGTACTTTTCCCATGGTCAATATGTGCAATAATGCAAAAATTTCTGATCTGCTTCATAATTGCAGCAAAGATAACGTACTGAGAAAAAATTTAGTTATAATTGTTCATTGTATTCAAATAAAGTAGCAATAAAGGTTGTCAAAATTCAAAATTATAGTCCTTAAACTGAGCGGAAATGGCTTCCGGTGAAAATCTGGTTTGAATAAAGTGAAACAGCTCATTTTTATTAATTGTGTCTTTATTTTTCTGTGCTGTTAAAATTGCATTAGCTAAACTGGTTGGATTTTGAAGATCACAAAATTGAACAAATGGCTGTTTTATTAATTTATTTCTGAACACTTCAATATCACTTACAATAACAGGTGTACCACAAGCAATGGATTCATATGGTACTAAGCCAAAACTTTCAAATAAGGATGGAAAAATAAAGATATCTGCTTGTTGCATTAATTTGGCTAATCCCAATTGATTGGTTTCAGGAATTAACTCAATATGTTTTGTTAATTTGGGGAAGTTTATTAGATAAGATTCAATAATATTTCGTGGTGCAACAATTTGTAGTTTAAAATCATTTTTTTGAAGTGCCAGAATGTTACAAGCCTCTAATAAATACATTGGATTTTTTTGCAGGTTAAACAATGAAACATGCAGTATTGTAAATATTTGATTCTTTTTTTCTGATTTCAATAATTTAAAAATTGAAGTATCGATAACATTATCTAAAACAGTATAATTTACGTTATATTTTTTTTGTAAAGCTTTACCCAAATAATCCGATACGGGCAACACCTTGTTGGCATTTCTAAAAATTCTTTTTAAAAAATAATGTTGCAGAAAATTAAAGGTGGGCACAATATCTTTTGCCGCTTCAAAATAACCTGTGTATTGTTCAGAAATAAAATAAGGAATACCCAATCTTTTTTTATACCATAATGCAATTAAGCCACATTTCCACGCAGCCTGAACATGAATGAAATCAGGCTTTCCGTGCAATTGTATGTATTCATTTATTACTTTTAAATTAAAACGCCACCAATAAATTGCGGAGAAAAAAGTGCTAACAAATTTTATTGAATGAAAGTGTGGTTTGTAGAGAATAATTTTCTCAGATAAGTTATTTTTTTGGCTAAATGAAATATCTGTTTTAGCCGATATTTGGTCATCACGTTTTATGTGTATTACATCAATTGTATGGTTTATGGCAGCAATATTTGCGTGACGCTGAAAAAAATCTCCGGTTAATGGATCATTTTTTGACGGATACCAACTGGCAAGCCATAACACACTCATGATTGTTGCTTTTTAGAGAATAATACTTTTTTAATCCACAACCAGTCATTCAAACGAAAAGCAAACAATTGTTTTAAATGAAATGGATGTAATCTTTTAAATTGAAATAATCCATAAAACATAAATCCAAAATAACCAACAGAACTTGAAATTGCTGCGCCAATTATTCCGTATTTATTAATCAATAACAAATCTAAAATCACTACAATCAACAATCCTAATCCTGTACCAATTACATTATACTTTCCCAACCCATTTCCAGAAAAAAATGCTGCCAATAATACCGAAACAGAAATAGAAAATATTCCGGGCAAAAGAATCAAAAATGGAATGTGCAACTGATTAAAAGTATTGCCAAAGATTTGAATAAAAAACGATCCACCAAATACCCAAACTGCAATAATAAATGCAATAAAAACTTGCAACATCAATTTGAATAAAATGAGAATTGAATTGCCAATATCATTCTGCTTGTTGCCTTCTGAAGCATGAGGGAAAATAACACTAGCTAATATTTGAGGAATAATTAATACCATTTGTGATAGTTTAGATGCCTGAATATAATTACCCAATTCATTTGCATTACAATAATATTTCACAAACCAATAATCAATTTTGTACATGAAAAAAAACAACAAATTTCCTGTAAGTGCAATAAATGCATATTTAAACAACAATCTTAGCTCAGATTGTTGAGGCAATAAAAACTGAGTAACTCCTTGGTTGAAATATAAAAATGAACCTGCCAATAATATTCCCTGTATGAGTATTGCAATAAAATATCCTTTTACAAGAAAAGTATAAGAATAGTTATATCGTTGAACAATAATCATCCCGACAATTAATGCAAAATTCACACTACCTAAAATAATATTAGGAGTGAAATAATTTTTTCTGGCATAGAATAAAACAGAGAAGAAATTAATCAACAATATTCCACAGATGTAGGTTAGTGCATACAATAAATAATTTTGTATTACAGTTTTAGACTCATGTTTTATTTTACTGAAATAAATACCTAAAAAAAATCCTAGTAAAACTGCAATGCAAGCAGTCCATACTAATGAAAACCAGGCAAGTTTATTTTGATGAATGACATTTCCGGATGCATAATATGTATAAGCACTTTCCATACTTAAACTTGCAATCAAAAGTATTAATGAAAAAAAATTGGTAAGATAATACACCCACCCTACTCCTTCTGCTTGTAACACTCTACTAAGCACTACATTCAACAACAATAAAGTGAAGAAGTAAAAGCCTCTCCAAATTAAACTCTGCCTTAGTAATTTTTCAAATGACATTAAAAATTTTTACAAGTAAGCAGCTAAAATACAATAGTTTTACTTCTGCATTTTTAAAAAATTAATATCTGCTATTGCATTTATAAAACAATTAAATAATAAGGCAAAACTGAAAGCGAAACAGATTTAAGTAGAATTGGCAATTTAAGTGGTCGGCGGTTTTTCAATAAAGATGGAACTCCTAATATTCAAGTAAAAGGATACATTATTTGCTAGGCTCAATGTATATCACAGCTAGTTGAGTATGAATTTTTTTCAATTTATATCAACAATCATTTTCTTTTTTTTAATCATCAATTTATTTTTTGCATGTATTTACCTGTTCATAGGGTTAGAACATTTAGGCGGGATGATACCTACTACAAGAGCAGAAAAAATTGGTGAAGCTTACTTATTCTCCGCACAAAAATTTACAAATATTGTATGGAAGAATTAATCCAATTGGATTTTGGGCAAGTTTCACCGCTACTTTGGAGGCATTGGTTGGCTTAATGAGTTTTACTTTGGTAACTGATTTGTTGTATAGTCGTTTTGCAAAACCAAAAGCATTTATAAAATACAGCAAGAATGCCTTGATTGCTCCTTTTAAAGACCAAGTAGCAATCATGTTTAGAATGGTTCCATACACAAATAATTATTAAATGAATGTTGAAGTTAGAATGACTTTAGCAATTAAGATTTTGGAAAATAGACAACGAAAAAACAAGTTTTTTAATTTGGATTTAGATGTTGCCAAAGCTACTACTATGACCACCAACTTGACTTTGGTTCATATCATAAATGAAGAAAGTCTATTTTATCCACTAAGCAAGGAAGATATTATAGCAAGTGAAGCTGAGCTTTTAATTTTT
The DNA here is from genome assembly GCA_947456805.1 of Chitinophagaceae bacterium. Taxonomy (GTDB): domain Bacteria; phylum Bacteroidota; class Bacteroidia; order Chitinophagales; family Chitinophagaceae; genus UBA1930. Next base: position 10,268 of record CANGTN010000048.1, read on the forward strand.
GTACAATATTTTTGATGAAAGCTTTGCCAATAATGTGATTTAAAGGAATTCATACACCTAGCAGGAATATATTTATGGAAAAAGATTTTTACCAATGTACCACATGGATGCAAAAGAAACTAAAACCATATTAGATTTAGACAAGTTAAATGATTATGAAATTGTTCCATTGCCTGTTGCTTATTGATACAACTATTCACCCAATCTTCTCAGCAATTCATCATCAATTTTTTTGAATAAATGATAAGGTTTGTAAACTCTCCAGTTTTCCAATTCCATTAACTCTATATAATAATTCAATTTCTTTTTTCTAAAATCGTATTGTGTAGCTTCAGGCATATTCAAAGAAACAATCCAACCATTCTCTTCGCTCACTTCATCATACCATTCAATATAATATTCTTTATCACTGCTATGAAAATTTAATACATTTTCTGTAATTAAAATAAATTTGCAAATATTTTGTGTCTGTAATTTGTCAATAACTTCACGTTTAAATTCCATAATATCATTTTCTATGGCATCATTCCATTCACCAATCATTTCAATAACTGCAAAATTTAATTCATAGTCAACATAAATTATTTTCAGGTACAAAGTTTTGCTTCCAAAATAATCCCATTGTGGATGAATGTAATAGTTGTAAACCGTTTGACTAAATTCAAATTCACTATAGGTTTTACCGTAAAAAGGGCTTCGCTTGTCCTCCTCTGCAATATAAATGTGGCGCCAGTTAAAATAAGGTTCTATTGTATGCATAACACTGCAAATTCGGTATAATACTTATTAATGACAATAATAAAATGCAAGTATTTTATTAAAATATAAAAAAGATGATTTGAACCATTTGAAGGAAAGAATTATTGATTCAATTGCAAAATTGCAAAATTCAAAATTGCTGCAAAGCTTACCCAACTGATGTATGGGACTAAAAGCCAGGCAGCTGTTTTATTTAATTTGGCAAATGAAAAAATAGTGAATAAAATGAAAAACCACATTACAACAATTTCTATAAATGCCCAAAATATCAAATGGTATTTGAAAAAGATAATACTCCAGAAAAAATTAAGTGTGAACTGGATTATGAACAATGCAATTCCATTTGCTCTGATTTTTGAGGATGATTTTTTCCAAACCAGATAGAAACTAATTCCCATCAAAATGTATAAAAAAGTCCATACAGGACCAAACAAAAAATTAGGTGGATTAAATGATGGTTTTTGCAATCCTGCATACCAGTTTGGAATTTCAGATACAGTAAATATCCCACCCAAACTTCCTATGCCAAGTGTAAAAACAATAGAAAGAATCAGTTTTAATAAATTAGATTTTATCATACTTTTTTTTATATGCTATTAAAAATGCTACAACATCATTATAACTCTCAATGCCACGTATTTGTTGGTTTGCAAGCAAATATTGGTTATACAATTCTGACATATACGGTGCAATATCATTACTTTTTTTGTTGAAAAATTTTCGAATATCTCTGAAATCTTTTCTTACCAAACTATCTAACTCCCAACCATGACTTGTTGTAAAATCTTTTAAAAATAATTCAGTAGCAGCATATTTATACAAATCCATGTAAACAGAATAATTTAAAAAAATATTATCACTTTTACTGCCTGCTAAATAACCTACAAAATTGGCTTCACCTTCGCTTGCATAACCTAATTGATGTGCAATTTCATGCGTAGAAATGTAAGGTAACAAAATATTGGGCAAATCTGTACTTACCTGTGCTTCTCCGGAAAATGGATTGTAATAGCCTGTAAATCCTACATAGTGACTAATACCGGTATACAAACTTTTTTTAGCCGATGAATTTTGATGTTTTAGAAATGGGAATTTTTTTGTTACATTGTCATAAGCACTGTCTGCAACTTTATATATTTCTTGGTATGAAAAAAAGGGTAAAGAATCTTTTCCAATTTTTCTTCTGCTTTCATTTAATTTATCTACTAAATCACACACCAAATTTTCTGTTTCATCTTTAGAATAATTCTTAGGTTCAATATGAAGTTGATACGCTATTCCGAGACGATTGTAATTCAATCCCCATAAAAAATTAAAAACAATATAAAGCCACATTAATCTTTTTGTAAATACAACAATTCCTATTCTAAAATCATACCAACTCGTTTGTTTTTTAAATAGCAATCTTATAATTTTTATTCCCCAAATCAATATTTGTATTCCAATAACAGTATATAGAACATCACCGATGCTAATATTAGTCCAACCGGTAATAATGCGTAAAAAATTAGAAATTTTAATGTAAATACCGGTACTGAAATATTTTTCAATAATCGCTGGAAACCGCTTAAATACAAGTATTGCAATTACTAACACAAAAGGCAATGTTAATTTTGTCAGCAATTGTTTATTAGATAATTGGGGGCTATTATTTTGAAGCATATATCATTACTATTAAAACAAAAAAGTAAAAATTTAATGCCTTACTAATTAAAATAAAATTACACAAGTTTTAAAATATCAGCTTATTGTTTGTTGTCAATTGTTAACTTCGGTAGCATTGTACACAACTGCATCACAATAGACATTGCAACTAGCAAATACAAACCAGGCTGCACTTCAGGGCATTCGGGTCTGCACATGGTGAAGATGATATAATTTTTTATTGCCCAACCCAAATTAATAAATCCTATAAATAAGTTGGTTCGTTTTGACCAAACTTTTTGAATAGAAAAAAAAATAATCATTATTGCACAATAAAAACTATGTGGAATAATTTGTCTGCCAAAAGTTAGTTGATCATTTATTTTACCATTAATTCCACTTAGTTTAAGCTGAACAGATGGAACATAAATCCATGGTAAGAAACAAATTCCGATTAATGCAATTGCAGCCACAATACCAATTTGTTGAGAATATTTCATACGTTAATTTTTTAAATCCTTGATTTTAAAATTTAAAAAAGGATTTTTTTTAAACAACTTTTATCTTATAAAAATAAAATTCCCGCCAATGATAGA
>CANGTN010000049.1 GCA_947456805.1 Chitinophagaceae bacterium
AAGAGGTCCCGAGCGGATTCGAACCGCTGTGGAAGCTTTTGCAGAGCTCTGCCTAGCCACTCGGCCACAGGACCATTTAATTGGATTGCAAACATAAGGCAAAACAATTTATAACCCAATAAGTAAAAGCAACTTTATAAGAGTCACTATTCTTAATTTTACAACAAAATTATTGTATTATGAATAGAATTGCCGAAAGTGAATTAATTCTTAATGAAAGAGGTGCCATTTATCATATCAATTTAACTCCTGATGAATTAGCAGATACTGTAATAACTGTTGGCGATCCGGATAGAGTGGCTGTTGTGAGTAAAGAATTTGACAGCATTGAAATAAAAAGACAACATCGTGAGTTTATTGCACACACAGGTTATGTTGGCAAAAAAAGAATTACTGTAATATCTACTGGCATTGGTCCGGATAATATTGATATTGTAGTAAACGAATTAGATGCTTTAAAAAATATTGATTTAAATACAAGAACTATAAAATCTGAATTGAGTTCGTTAAACATCATACGTTTAGGCACTTCTGGTTCTTTACAAGAAGACATTCCCGTAGATAGTTTGGTGGCAGGAACACACGGATTGGGCTTGGATAACTTACTCAATTTTTATCGCTTACAAAGCAATGATGAAGAAAAACAAATGTTGCAACATTTCATTACACACACACAGCTGACAGGTAATATACAACCCTATCTTATATCAAGCAGCCCAAGTATTTTAAAACATTTTGTTACAGGTTTTCATCGTGGTATTACTGTTACTTGCCCCGGATTTTATGGTCCGCAAGGAAGAATTTTAAGATTAGGAATCTCCAATCCTTCATTGGTAGATAATTTAAGTAGTTTTCAGTTTGGCAATCACCGCATCAGCAATTTCGAAATGGAAACAAGTGCTATTTATGGTTTGGGGAAATTATTGGGACATCATTGCTTGAGTGTAAATGTAATTGTTGCCAACAGAGTACGAAAGGAATTTAGTAAAGATGGAGGCAAAGCTGTTGAAAATTTAATTCAACAATCATTGGGTATTATTGAACAAATTTAAACCACAACATCCTAAAATAGAAAGTAAGCAGATGGAACTAATTTTTTATAAATACCAGGGAGCAGGAAATGATTTTGTAATTCTCGATAACAGAGCAAAAAATATTGAACTTACCGTAACTCAAATTCATCATCTGTGTGACAGAAAATTCGGAATTGGTGCCGACGGATTAATGCTATTGCAAACTGCTGAAGGATACGATTTTGAAATGAAATATTATAACGCCGATGGCAATGAAGGAAGCATGTGTGGCAATGGTGGGAGGTGTTTGGTAAAATTTGCTTACGACTGTGGTATTCAACTTTCTACCTATCATTTTTTGGCTAGCGATGGCAAACACAAAGCTGAAATAATGGGAGAAAAAAACTGGGTGAATTTAAAAATGAAAAATGTTCATGAAGTTACCCGTGCAAATGATGATTTTATTCTGGATACCGGTTCCCCACATTTTGTACATCCCTGTGAAGATGTAATGGGTTTGGATATTGTTAGCGAAGGAAAAAAAATCAGGTACAGCAAGCCTTTCAAAGAAAAAGGGATTAATGTAAATTTTGTAGAACAAAAAGAAGAAGATACTATTATAGTAAGAACTTACGAACGTGGTGTTGAAGATGAAACATTAAGCTGTGGCACAGGCGTTACGGCGAGTGCTTTAATATTTGCGCACAATCAAAATGGTTTTAATCATATTGATGTGATTACAAAAGGAGGAAATTTGGCAGTTGAGTTTAATAAAATTGATGATCAAACCTATAAGAATATTTGGTTATCAGGACCTGCAGAGTTTGTATTTAAGGGTGAGATCACTTTATAAATTCATCGTTTCTGATAAACTTACTTTTCTTTCGATGTCTTAAGCTATTTTCGTCATTCTACAAGCACATTTTATCACCGTTTATTTTTTCAAAGTTTTATGATTCAATACTTCAAAAATATAGACAACCAAACGATTGAAATATCAAAGCCGGAAGATGGCATTTGGGTAAACTTAGTGCCTCCTTTTAAAGAGGAAGAGTTTATTGAACTTGGAGAGAATTTAGATATTCCAATTGAATTTTTAAGAGACTCATTAGACATAGATGAAAGGCCACGTTTTGAAATTGAAGACAACGTAAAATTCATTGTTATCAAAACTCCTACCGAAAATAATTCGTTCAATGACAGTGATGCGTTTTATATTACGATTCCTATTTGTATCATATTAACTCATCATCATATAGTAACTGTAAATTCATTTGACAATGGTGCCATAAAAAAATTCTTAGGCTCATTTCAAAAACGTCATCCCGATAAAAGGAATATGATGGTATTGAAAATTTTTGAAAAAATTGTTACAGATTTTTTGGAGTATTTGAAACAAATCAATCATCAAAGAAATCAATACGAAACAAGCTTGTATGAAAGTAACAGCAACGAAGATTTGTTAAACCTAATGCGAATTCAAAAAAGTTTGGTTTATTTCATGACTGCTTTGCGCAGCAATGAATTACTGATGTTGAAACTTGAAAGAACCAACTTTCTAGGATTGAATGATGATGAAAGGGAATTCTTGAATGACTTAATTGTAGATACAAGTCAGGCTGTTGAAATGGCAAATATTTATACCAATATTCTTACGAGTACTCTAGATGCATTTGCAAGTGTAATCAGTAACAACTTGAATAATGTAATGAAAAGATTAACATCTATTACCATCATACTTTCATTGCCCGCTTTAGTAGCAAGTGTTTATGGAATGAATGTTGAAATCCCTTTTGCACATTCAACACATGCTTTTTATATCCCAATCATTTTATCTTTAATTGTATCTGTTATAATCAGTTGGTACTTTATGAAAAAGAAATGGTTTTAATTTAGTTTTGAAATTAATTTATTGAATAACAATTGAAATTGTCTGAGACAAATCATTGCCAACAAATTTTACAAATGCCATTCCTTTTTGTAAGGTATTAGGTAATAATATATTTAAATTATTATTACCACTAGTTATGGTAGAACGTTTAAGTTGTAAAATTTTACCCCCTGCATCCAAGACCAAAATATTTATTTCCATATCTTTATTACTAATAACTTCAGCTTTTAAATTGCCACCGGCATTGTTTATTGTTGGAAATACTTTTTTAACAACCGTGTTTATAGCTTTTAATTTGACATTAATAATTTTAGAATATTTGAAAGATTTATCTTTATCAACCAACTTTAAACGATAGAAAATAGGCTTTTCAAAAAATGATGGTCTACTATCAATGTATTGATATGATTTCAAAACTGAAGAATTACCGCTAGCTGTAATTTTTGCAATACTGTAAAAAACTTGACCATCATCACTTTTTTCAACTTCAAAATAATCACTGTTGATTTCATTATTTGTTTGCCAATTAATTAGTACATCTTGTTTATTTGAAGTAAGTGAAAAACTATGTAGATCAATTGGTAGCGTAATTATTTGAGATGATGAGTAAATGTAATCCCCGTTTGTTGAACCATTAGAATTTGATGCATTTCCTGTAAAATAAAATGTGATCGGCAAGTTGGGTGTAGAAGGAGCTGTCCAAGATAAATTAGAATAAGTATAAGAAGATTGATTTGTCGTTGCAACAGCAGTATTGTGTCCTAGTTCTGAACTATTAACTTGTGCATTGGTATTTGTTGATGAGAAAGTTCCAATATTATTTCCTGAATTAATAGCAGAAATCAAAAATCCCCATTTTCTTCTGTCTGCAGCGCCATGAGAAATTGTTAAAGAAAAATTATAGGTTTGTCCAGGTGTATAGGTATATCCAGGTAAGCCAACAACAGAAACACTGCCACCACCACTATTTAGTGCATAGCTGCTATGACAAGAGTTACAGTAATTACCAGTTGCTCCTGAATAACCCGAAGGAGGATTGCTACTAGAATCCACTTTTTTAATTGTAGATTGCAGGGTTATAATTAAAGAAAAAAGAACTAAAATAGTAGAAATTTTTTTCATGAAATTTATTTAAAACACAAAATACAAGAATTATTTAGATGATGAAACAGAATTTTAAAATAAATATTAGGATTTACGGTATTTTGTTACATCAAAATCGAATTTTAGTAAGTGATGAATTAATTAGAGGAAATTATTTTACAAAATTTCCAGGTGGTGGTTTGGAAGTTGGCGAAGGCACAAGAGATTGCCTAAAAAGAGAATTTAAAGAAGAAACTAACTTAGATGTTACTATTGGAGATCATATTTATACTACTGATTTTTTTCAGCAGTCTGCTTTTAATGAAAACCATCAAATTATCTCCATATATTACTTTGTTCACACCGAACAGATAGGAAGTTTGAAAACATCTGCAATTCCTTTCGACTTCACAGAAAGCCAAAAAGCCAATAAAACCTTGCAAGCAGAATCTTTTAGGTTTATAGCATTTGATGAGTTGCACGAAGATCATGTTTCACTTCCCATAGATAAGATTGTAGTTAAAATACTAAAGTCAACAAAAGAGTAATCTTAATTGTATTAGATTATCACAAAATTATTTTTCAATAACAATTTTTAAGTACCATAAGTAAAATTTACTTAAGTTGCAAACACTAATAAAATATAAATGGAAAAACAAAGCAGTTTTGTATGGAGTGATAGTGCTGAACCACATAAACAACGTACCAAAGAAATCATCAAACAACATCCTGAAATACGTAGTTTAATTGGCAGAAACCCATATACTTTTTTGATTATTCTTTTTTGTGTTTCACTACAAATTGTGTTGGCTTATTTTCTCAAAGACCAAAGTTGGTGGTTGGTATTTGGTGCAGCCTATTTAATTGGTGCATTTGCATGTCATACACTATTTGTTTGTATTCATGAATGTGCCCACAATTTAGTTTTTAAGAAAAATTATTTTAATACGATTGCAGGTATTATTGCCAACTTACCAATGGTATTACCAAGTTCTGTTTCGTTTAAAAAATACCACATTAAACACCATTCTTTTCAAGGTGTTGAAGAATTAGATGGCGACATGCCTTACCACTGGGAAGCGAGATTAATCAACAATTCTGCAATTGGCAAAGTAATATGGTTATTGTTCTATCCTTTATTTCAAATGTTGCGACCTGCAAGATTAAAAGAGATTTCATTATTTGATACTTGGACATTTGTAAATATTATTGTTGAAGTAACTTTTATAGGTTGCATGTTTTATTTTTTAGGCATTAAAGCATTGATATTTTTACTGGCAAGTTTTTTCTTTTCAGTAGGTTTACACCCGTTGGGTGCAAGATGGATACAGGAGCACTATTTAACACATGGTCATCAAGAAACAAAGAGCTATTATGGCCCTTTGAATACCGTTAATTTAAATGTTGGCTATCATAATGAGCATCATGATTTCCCTTCTATTCCATGGAATAATTTACCAAAATTAAAAGCAATAGGTGGTGAACATTATGATTCATTGCATCACCATACTTCTTATACTGCTTTATTATTTACTTTCCTTTTTGATAAAAAACTATCTATCTTTTCAAGAATGGCAAGAGCTAATAGAGGCAAAACAAAACTGAATGATTTTTCTCCTTACCATGTAGAAACTTCAAAAGTATTGTTAGAGCAAGAGCTTAAGAGTTAGTCAAATAGAATTTATTTAATTCAAATGCGTAGAAAAGAATCTACTTACTTTTCTTCGCATTTTTTTTAGCTGCTTTATTTTTAGTTTCAAAAGATTTCTTCGTATTAACAGGTATATTTTCATTTATACTTTCAACATCTTTATTCATTACCCATTCGTAATCTAATTGTCGTTTATCTAAATTAGCAGCTACTACTCTTATGAAAATTTTATCTCCGATTCTAAAAATCCTGCCGCTTCTTTTACCTACCAAACTGTAATCACCTTCCACAACTCTGAAATCATCAAAATCACTCAAGCTAATGATGCTTACCAAACCTTCGCATTTATGGGCAAGTGTTTCTACAAACAATCCAAACGAAGTAACACCACTAATAACCCCTTCAAAAGTTTCACCAATATATGCTTTCAAAAACTCCACTTGTTTGTATTTATTACCTGCACGTTCACATTCCATTGCTCCTCTTTCCCTTTCACTACAATGCTTAGACTTCTCCTCCATTTTTTTATCAATGATGGTTTTATGCATCAATATACTTTCTAACACACGATGCACCAATACATCGGGATATCTACGAATAGGAGAAGTAAAATGACAATAATGTTCAAATGCCAAACCATAATGCCCAATATCATCTTTTGTATAAACTGCTTTTGCCATTGTTCTGATTCCTAATTGTTCCAAAACTTGTTGCTCCGGTTTTCCTTTTGCATCTAACAACAACTGATTAAAACTTTCAGCAATTTTTTGAGGTGATGAGGTATCAAAACGATGCCCATATTTTTTTGCAAATACAATAAATGGTTTCAACTTTTCTTCATCAGGTTGGTCATGTACCCGATAAGGAAAAGGTACTTCCTGACCCTTGACTTTTATTTTAAAAACATGTTCAGCAACAGTTTTATTAGCAAGCAGCATCAACTCTTCAATCAATTGATTGGCTTCTTTACTTTCTTTAACCATTATACCGATTGGTTTTCCTTTTTCATCTAATTTAAATCGAACTTCCTGTGATGAAAAATTAATAGCGCCACTTTTAAATCTTTCTTTTCTTAACGTCTGTGCTAAATTATTCAACAATAACACTTCCTGCAAATACAAACCATCTTTGGTTTCTATCGTTTGTTGTACATCTTCATAAGTAAACCGATGATCCGAATGTATAATTGTTTTACCCAACCAATAATTTTTGATTATACCCTTTTCATTCATTTCAAAAACTGCCGAGAAAGTAAGCTTGTCTTCATGTGGTCGTAGCGAACAAAGTTCATTAGATATTTTCTCAGGCAACATCGGATTCACTCTATCGGGCAAATACACTGATGTTGCACGCAAGAAAGCTTCTTCATCTAATTTTGTATCGGGAGTTACATAATGACTCACATCAGCAATATGAATGCCAATTTCAAACATGTCATCTTCTAATTTTTTTATAGAAATAGCATCATCAAAATCTTTTGCATCAACGGGGTCAATAGTGAAGGTGAGTGTATCTCTAAAATCTTTACGTTTCTTAATTTCAGCAACAGATATTTTTTCGTGTATTTGATTAGCTTCTGCAAGAACTTCTTTCGGAAATGTAAGCGGGAAGCCTGCTTCAGCCAATATCTCTTTCATTACTGCATCATTTTCATCTTCTTGTTTGATGATACCAACAATTTCTCCCACCGGTTTTTTGTTCCCATTTTCCCAGGTCAATAATCTTGCAACAACCTTTTCTTTATTTTTTGCACCATTCAATTTATTCAAAGGAATAAAGAAATCTGGCATTGGCTTATCAGTTGATGGAACAAAAAAAGCAAAGTTGGTACTCAATTGTAAATGTCCAATAAACTCAGTCTGTTTACGACTGACCACTTCAACAATTTTACCTTCCTTTTTGCCTGAGTTCATGTTTTCTTTAACCACTTTCACAACAACAGTATCGCCATTCAGTGCAGTATTAAAATCACCCTGACGAACCAATACATCTCCTGTTCCATTTGCTATTACTACATACCCAATACCACTTCTTGTAATTTCTAAAATGCCACGCAAAGCAGTATGGTGACCTGATTTTTTGGGTATATAATTTAATTTTTTCTTCTTGCTCATAAATTTGGATTGAAAGTGAAGTTTGAAACAAAGGATAAAACTTGTGTATTAAACTGCTCTCCTTCATCAAATAAAAACTGATGTTTTATCGGCAAAACATACAAAGGAATTTGTTCTAACTCGGTAGTGAATTTAGTAAGCCGAACCGCATCTTTTTCTGTAGTTAAAATAATTTTTCTTTTAGATGAAATATGATGAAATAAATTTTTTATTTCTTTTAAATCTTCGATGGAAAAAATATGATGATCGCTGAAATCTTTTTGGTAATAAACATATGTGTTGTTCAATAAGTATTCTTTCAAAGGTTTTGGATTTGCAATCCCACAAACCAATAATACTTCATCATTTGTAGTCAGCACCCACTCTTCATTTTTGTTGTAAATATGATAAGGAGTTCCGTAAACAATACTTGTGAAATAAACTTTTTGAGTTGTTGTTGGTTTTAAACTGCGAAGAATTTTGTATTTATTTGCCTGACTTAAATCTGCAGGGCATTTAGTAACAACAATAATATCTGCGCGTTTTGCAGATTTCCATTCGTCTCTTAAATTACCTGTTGGCAGAAAAAAATCGTTGGTATAAATATCACTGTACTCCGTCAATAAAATATTAAATCCAGCTTGTACCACTCTGTGCTGAAAAGCATCATCTAAAATAATTGCTTGCAAATTTGGTCTATCGTGCAACATTTGTGGTATTGCTACAATTCGTTCTTCACCAACAGCCACAGCTATTTCAGGATATTTTTGATGAAACTGCATAGGCTCATCTCCTATTTCCAATGCTGTTGTAGAAGCATTTGCCATTGCATATCCCTTTGTTTTTCTTTTATATCCCCTGCTCAATGTTCCCATTACAAATTGAGGATGCAATAACTCAATAAGATATTCAACCATTGGTGATTTTCCTGTGCCACCAACTGCTAAGTTACCTATACAAATCAAAGGGAAATTAAATTGGGCACTTTTCAAATAATGCTTATCAAACATCCAGTTTCGAATCATTATAACCAATCCATAAAATATTGCAAATGGAAGTAATAATACTCTAAATGACTTTAAAAAAATGGTATTAAAATTCATATATATGCTCTGGTGTAATACAGTAGTTTAAAGGTATATCATATTCGTCAGTATCTTGTATTTTATCAATTGGAGAAAAATAATTAAATCCTAAAGTGATTACATTTTCCCTGCACTGTGCAAGAAATTTATCATAAAACCCTTTACCATAACCAACTCTGCAGCCTTGTTGATCACAAATAAGTAATGGCACAAAAATTAAATCTAATTCTGTTGGTTTCAATTCAATGCCTTCTTTTGGTTCAGTTATACCATATTGATTGGTAGTATAAACAGTTTCTTCATTTATCAAAACTGCTTTCATGGAAGAATCTGTAAAATCACTAACTGGATAAGCAATTTGTAAACCCGGAATACTATGTCTTAAAAAAGAGGAATACAAATGAGTATTGGGTTCGTTATGATTGTTAATAGGCCAATAAGTAAGTAAGTTTAAAGAATCTTCGAAATACATTTTTTGTAATTGTAATAACATTAAATCATCGAGTTTCAATTTTTCTTTTGAAGAAATATTGGCACGTTGTTCTTTATATATTTTTCGAAGTTCTTTTTTAAGCATGGATTTAAAATTGTGAAACTAAAAAAATCAAATCAAATTAGTGCTCATGAAATACACCATAACCTATTCCCCAAAGAAACTAAATAGTGTAGTCCCATAATTTCTCACAAATTGAAAGCCTTTGAATTTTTCGTAATTGTTTCTTGGTGTATGTTCTAAAACAAATAACCCTTCGCTTGCAATTAATTTTTTTTCAATAATTATTTTTGGAATTTCATCTATACTTCCTAATGCATAAGGAGGTCCTGCAAAAATAAAATCAAATGAAGTTGTGCAAGAATTTATGAAATTGAAGATATCCATTTTCAAGACTTTTGCATTTTCAATACCCAACATTTCTATATTCTTTTTAATAAAATCCTGCATGATTGGATCTTTTTCTACAATAGTCAAATCATCTGCACCTCTTGAAGCCAATTCGTAAGAAATACATCCGGTACCCCCAAATAAATCTAAAGTTGAAATACCATCAAAAGAAATTCTATTTTGCAGAATATTAAATAATCCCTCTTTGGCTATATCGGTTGTAGGTCTTGTGTATGGCATTTTTGAAGGTGGTGAAATTTTTCTGCCTCCAAACTTTCCTGATATTATTCTCATAATTCTACATTAAAATAAGATGTAAAATAATGAGACGGATAAGCTGATAATTTTTCACTCAATGCATTTCCTGATTCACTTTTTTCAATTTCAATATTTGAAAAATATTGTTGAATTAGAATGTAAGTTGTTTTATCTAAATCAATTTTACCCGAAATCAATACATTCAATGAATCAATCAAAATATCATGTTGATTAATAACATTCATGATATGATATAAAACATCTTCTGAAGATTGATAATTAAATGTTTGAATCAATTGTAACTGATCATCTTTTATGAGTGTAACTATAAAATATTTTTCATAAAAGACCAGTTTTATCCAATTTTTTCCTTGATATAATTTATGCTGAAACACTAGTTGCAAAAGGGATGTATACGAATGAAAATGTTGACTGATCTTAAAATTTGCACAAAGAGATTCGTATAATACACTATCTATTCTAAATACATTGACAATAGTTTCTTCATGCTTCAATTGATTTGAGAAGCAGATAGAATTTTCTTTTTCTCCATACACCAATTTCAAATATTCTTGTGTTGAATTAGCATTAAATAATTCAGTTGGTATTAAAACAGATTCTACATTTTCATGAACCACATATATTTTGCCGACATTATTTTTAAATAATTCTGAGAAATATTTGAACTGAGAAAAAACATCATCCCAGTTCGAGTCTGTATCAACTAATTTAAAGACTTCAAAACCTAAAATTTGTTTGGTTGCACATGATTGTAACATACAAACCATTTGCGTAGCTTGTATAAAAAGCAACAATCTGTCTTCAGCAGAAGATTCTGTAGTTGCAACATCAGGATAAAAACCAATTGTTTTATGTAGCATTTGTAATTATATTGCTTTGCAATGATATAAAATTTATTTGTGTGTAAAAACTATGCTTTAAACATTAATATTTCACGTTTCTGCAAAGTAATCTTATAAAAGCAGTTTCTAGTCTTAGATTTGCCTGCTCATGGAAGCAATAACTAATAAATCATTACAAGTAAAGATAACGTACAAACAAATTTTGGCAATAGCATTGCCAATTGCCGCTTCTATTGTTGTTCCTCAATTAAATTTCATTACCAATAATATTTTCCTAGGTCACTTAAGCAAAGAAGCATTAGCAATAGCTGGAATTACCGGAGTATATTATTTAATTTTTGCAGTGATTGGAAGTGGCTTAAACAATGGCTTACAGAGTTTAATTGCAAGACGGGCCGGAGAAAACAAGATGAGTGATATCGGAAACTTATTCAACCAAGGAGTGTTTATTGCATTGGCTTTAAGTTTGGTTGGTATTTTAATAACCTGGTTGGTTATTCCTACTATTCTGCGTTTCAGTTTGCATGATCAAAAAAATATTCAGATGGCAATTGATTTTTTGCATATCCGAATTTTTGGTCTTCCTTTTTTATACCTCTATCAAATGCGAAATGCATTATTGGTGGGTATTAATAGAAGTAAATTTTTAATTATTGGAACCGCAGTAGAAGCATTGAGTAATTTACTTTTTGATTACTTGTTCATCTTTGGGAAATTTGGTTTTCCTAATTTGGGATTTAATGGTGCTGCAGTTGCATCTATCATTTCAGAATTGTTGGGCTTGATTGTAATTTATGCAGTGCTCCATTGGAAAGGAATCAACAAACAATTTGAACTATTTAAAAAATTCAAGTATGATGCGGCGACAACCAAATTAATTCTGGTTCAATCATCTCCATTAATTGCACAATACTGTATCAGCATTATCAGCTGGGAATTCTTCTATATTTTAATAGAACATCATGGCAATACTGATTTGGCAGTAAGTAATGCCATGAGAAATATTTTTGGATTCTTTGGATGTTTTACATGGGCTTTTGCAAGCACCAGCAATGCAATGGTAAGTAATGTAATTGGTCAGGGTTTGCAACACAGGGTAATTGAATTGATTTATAAAATCATGAAATTAAATATTGCATTTGCATTGATAGTTGGCATTATTTTAAATTCATTTCCCGGTTTATTTTTATCAGTTTATGGTCAGGGTCAAGAGTTTATAACAACCGCAATCCCAGTATTGAGAGTAGTTTCAGCGGCTTTAATTATCATGAGTGCTTCTGTTGTTTGGTTAAATGCAGTAACCGGAACAGGCAATACAAAAATCAATCTGTACATAGAAATGATGGCGATTACATTGTATTGTTGCTATGTATATATTGTATTGGAACAATTACAATTATCCATTGTATATGGTTGGTTAAGTGAATGGCTTTATTGGCTGAGTATGTTGATTCCATCTTACTTCTACATGAAATCTGGTAGATGGAAAAGTAAAAAAATATAGAGGTAACCTGTTTAAACAATTACCCCTTCAACTGATTTACCAAATCGATATATTGTTGCATTGCATCATCGTTTGAAGTGCCTTGCAATTTTACCCAAGCTTCGTGTTTAAATTTTGCAACAAAATCAAAAGGATTGGTAGGTGCTTCTTCATTGTTGTCTCCTTGTGTTGCCTGCTTGTATAAACTGTAAAGCTTTAAAAGGGTTTCATTATCGGGTTTCTCAGTTAAGGTTTTGCTATTGGCAACTGCCAGTTCAAATAATTGTTGTATTTCCATTTTAATTTATTGAAGTTGGGTTAATAATTTCTGACCTTCTGATTTGTATCCTGCATCATCCATTGTACGTAAAGGAAGTTTTACTAATTTCTGTAGAACTTCTATCGTTTTGGTTGGCTTATTGTCTTGTTGGTATGCCTTTGCAAGATCCCAGTAATTTAATACAAAATAGGGATCATATAGTTTACATTTTTCCATGTACAAAATGGCATTCTCAAGCGTTCCATCTGGTAGTCCTCCGTAAAATAATTTTACAGCTGCTTTTTTAAATCCGGATAAATTCACCATTTCATAATGCCATTTGCCTAAAGTATAATTGGCTTTTGCATGTTTGGGATTAATCTGCAAAGCCTTATCAGCAAAAGATTTGATGTCTTTTACATAAGCTACTACTTTTTTATTATCCGTTTCTATTTCAGTCATTTTACCACTTGCCATTGCCATTGCATAATTTGCATCGGCATCCTTTTCATTGGCAGCTACAGCCCTTTGTGCATATGAAAATGCAGATTGAAAATAGATTTTTTTTTCTTTTTTATCAGCAAGCCTAGATCCTATTGCAGCGCTCAATTCAGAAGATTTTACCAATGCTTTGATATTCTTTGCATCAGTTAATAAAACCTGTTTATACTTTTCCAGCGCCTCGG